>DASXAI010000450.1:0-11599 GCA_036406775.1 Acidimicrobiales bacterium | reverse complement strand
GCCCGCGACCACTCGGTCTGGCCGTGGCGCACGATCACCACCCGGGGATGCGGGGAGTCGACCATGGTCAGCGCCGCGCCGGATCGTGCCAGTACGTCCCGTGTTCGAGCAACGCGTACGCCTGGGGCGGCCCCCACGAGCCCCGGTCGTAGACGTGCACGGCGCTGGGCAGGTCGAGCACGGGCTGCACGATGCGCCAGGCCTCCTCCACGATGTCCTGACGGGCGAAGCGGCGCGGGTTGCCGGCGATGGCGTCGCCGAGCAGGCGCTCGTAGGCGTCCTTGCGTTCGCCGAGGGCGGCGGCGAAGTCGACCGACAGGTCGACGGTCTGGCTGTCGAGCTGGTCGCCGGGCGTCTTGGCCTGTAGCGCGATGCTGACGCCGTCGTCGTTGCCGAGCCGGAACCGGATCAGGTTGCGTTCGGGCGGCGGTCCCGGGATCTCGTCGAACAGCAGCCGGGGCGGGTCCTTCAGCTCGACGACGGCCTCGGTGGCGTTCTCGGCCAGGGCCTTGCCGGCCCGCACGTAGAACGGCACGCCGGCCCAGCGCCAGCTGTCGATGTCGAGGCGCACGGCGGCGAACGTCTCGGTGAGGGATCCCCGGGCCACGCCAGGCTCGTCGGTGTAGCCGCGGTACTGGCCCTTCACCACGCACGCCGGGTCGATGGGACGCGTCGCCATCAGCACCTTGGCCTTCTCGTCCGCGAGGTGGCGAGCGTCGGGACCCACCGGCGGCTCCATCGCCAGCAGGGTGACGATCTGCAGCACGTGGTTCTGGATCACGTCGCGGATCGCGCCGACGGTGTCGTAGAAGGTGCCGCGGCCTTCCACACCGATGCGCTCGGCCATCGTCACCTGCACACACGCCACGTGGTTGCGGTTCCAGATCGGCTCGAGCAGCGAGTTGGAGAACCGGAACACGAGGAGGTCTTCGACGCTCTCCTTGCCGAGGTAGTGGTCGATGCGGAAGATGCGCTCCTCCGGGAAGGCCTGGTGCAGGACGCGGTTCAGCTCGCGGGCCGACTCCAGGTCCCGGCCGAACGGCTTCTCCACCACGACCCGGCCACGCTCGTGGAGGCCGACGGCGGCCAGCGACTGGCAGATGTTCGGGAAGGCGGCAGGCGGGATCGCGAGGTAGAAGACGGCGCAGGTGCTGTTCACCTCGTCCAGCAGCCGGGCCAGCATGCTGAAGGTCTCGAGGCTGCTGTAGTCGCCGCCGACGAGGCGCATGCGGCGCAGCAGGCCGTCGAGCACGTCCGGGTTGGGCTCGTCGTACGCCTTCTCGATGGCGTTGCGGGCGTGCTCCCGGAAGCGGTCGTCGTCCCAGTCGGACCGGGCCACGCCCACCACCGGGACGTCGAGGCCGCCGTGTCGCTCGAGGTGGTAGAGGGCGGGGAAGAGCTTCCGCTTGGCCAGGTCGCCCGTCGCCCCGAACAGCACCAGCGCATCGGCCCGCACGCACTCGTCCACGCCCTCAGTCTGCCTTCAAGGAACCGACACAGCGCCAAAACGGCGACGGCACCGGGCTCGGGCCCGGTGCCACCGCAGTCTCGGGATGACGGTCGCTAGTGTCCTAATTCGGCAATTCGCCACGCACCTCGACGGCGCTCTTCGCCCAGGGCGGCGTTGCTCCTCCTCGCCATAGTGCAGGACTATTGCTTCGTCGTCGCGCCTTGCCCAGGACGAACATCGCTCGCCGATCTGCGCAACGACTACCGACTCAGGACACTATGCGGCCGAGGTGCCGCGCAGACCGTCGGTCGGGAAGCCGCCGAGGTAGGCCAGGACCCGAGCCGACACGAAGCCGCCCCAGTAACTGGACAGGGCGTTGAACTTGTCGTCCAGTCCGAGCTCCCGCTCGGTGTTGGCCAGTTCGTACGCCGCCACCTGCAGCGAGGGCTCGATGCCCTTGTCCCGCAGGCCGGCGACGCTGGCGGCTAGCTGGCGCTTGCCGAGGTCGAGGCCAGCCGACAGTGCCACCTCCGACCGCACGCCGGCGAGCTCGAAGTTCGAGTCGACCTGGCCGTTGGCGTAGTACTTCTCGACGAGCAGCGCGTTGCGGGTGTAGTTCGAGATGGCGAACCCGAGCTGGGCGTACTCGGCGTTGGGCTCGCCCTCACCGATGTACTGCTTGACGCCCTCGAGCACGTTGCGCTGGTTCACCGACAGAGCCACGTCGAGGTCGAGATCGGCGAAGCGGGACAGGGTGTCGTCTTCCGACAGGCCCGCCTGGTTCCCGAGCTCCTTCACGACGTTCGACTCGAAGGCGGCGAAGTTGGCATCGGATCCCTTGCGGAAGAAGTCGGCCACCGAAGCCAGGTCGACCGTCGACTTGATGGCGGGACCACCGAGGTCACGGCCGACGTCGTAGACGTCACGAGCCATGTCGACCACGCCGCCCGAGAGCTCGTAGTACACGAGCGGGACGAGCAGGTGCGGGATGGCGTCGTCGACGGTGAGATCGCCCGAGAACACCGCCCGCTGGATGCTGCTGATCTGGCCGGCGGCGAACTGCGAGCTCGACAGGGCGTCGAAGGCGTTGGCGTAGGCGAGCATCAGGGCCGAGGCATCGCTCACGGTGGCGGGCTCGTCCGTCTTCAGGGTGTCGAGCAGCGCGAACACCTCGCCCTCGATGGCCTGCGACGACGACACCTGGGAGAAGAAGGCGTCGGAGCCCTGCGTCAACAGGACCTGGACGGCCTGGGCCGTGGCGACGGTGGCATCGGCCAGGACGGCGGCCTGCGAGGCCGACTGGAAGGCACCGGCCTGCAGACCCTGGACCTCCAGGTTCGAGGCGCGGTCGGCCGCGGTGGCCGCCTCATCCGGGAGCCCGGTCTGGTTCAGGAGGTCCTGGATGGTCGGGTCGAGGGCGCCGAACTGGCCCACGGCCGCCTGGTAGCGGGCAAGGGCGGCATCGGCCTTGGCCTTCAACCGCGTGTACGCCTTCTCGTCGAGGCGCACGTCGCCCTGCTCGGGCAGGCGCGGGAGTTGTGTCCCGGTGAAGGCGGTGTACGCCTCGTACACGTCACGCACTTCTCGAACCTCGACGCCGAGGCGCCGGCCTTCGTCGACCACGTCGACGAGGCTGCCGTCGGCCTCCGACGCCGAGTTGCGCTGCCCGGCCGGGATGAGCACCGTCTTGATGCCCTCCTTGGCGGCGCCGGCGATCTTCTCGGGGATGCCGCCGACGGGCCCGACGGTGCCGTCGGGATTGATGGTGCCGGTCATGGTGATGCCCGTCTTCATCGTGTCGCCGCGCATGAGCGACAGCACGCCGACGGTCTTCACGGCGCCGGCCGACGGGCCGTCGATCTGGCCCTGGATCTCGAACCGGTAGCGACCCTCGAGTGGCGCGCCCGTCAGCAGGGTGGCGACGGTGACGGCATTCCACGACGCCGCCCGGCTCTGGTCGCCGAGGCCGGCGACCTCGTCCTCGGAGAAGTCGACGCGCAGGCTGTGGTCGGTGGTGGGCTCCATCGTCACGATCTCCTGGCCCACGCCGCCGTCGGCGGTGCCGGCACCGGTGCGGACGAAGAGCGGGTGGATGGTGACAGTGGTGGGAGCGGGAGCGGTGGTCGTGGTGGGGGACGGGGCGGTGGTGCTCGGGATGGCGACCGTCGTCGGCGGGGCCACGGTGGTGGAGACCGACTGGCCCCCGCCCCCGCTGCACGCGGTGGCGGAGAGACCGACGAGGGCGGCGAGGGCGGCGGCCGCGAGAGCGGTCCGGTTCATCGGGATCAACTCCTTCGGGATGGATCGCATCGTTGCGATGACTCGCGCACGTTCGGATGTGCCGGTCGGAGCACAAGAGTCGCTGCTTTTACTTTTCGTACATGTGTCGTATGGCACAGGACGGCCTACGCTCGCTCGCATGGC
This sequence comes from Acidimicrobiales bacterium, assembly GCA_036406775.1. Classification (GTDB taxonomy): domain Bacteria; phylum Actinomycetota; class Acidimicrobiia; order Acidimicrobiales; family Ilumatobacteraceae; genus DASXAI01. The sequence continues at coordinate 7,725 of DASXAI010000450.1, read as the reverse complement.
AGATCGCCCCGACCAGCCAGATCAGGACCTGCTCGTCGCCATCTCCTTCCCGGACCAGTTCCGGGCCTCGGAGTTCATGACGGCAGCGGCGCGATTGGTGTCGCAGGGCCAGCTGAAGGCCAAGGACGCCGTGTTCATCACGAAGGGCGACGACGGCAAGGCCCACGTGCGCGAGACCAAGGACCTCCAGACGGGCACGGCCGCGGCGTCGACGGGGTTGTGGGGGGCCTTCATCGGGCTGCTCCTCGGCGGCCCGGTCGGGATGGTCGTGGCGGGCGGCATCGGCGCGGGTGCCGGCGCCCTGGCGGCGAAGGTGGTCGACCTGGGCATCCCCGACGAGTGGGTGGCGTGGCTGAAGGAGGCCACCGAGCCGGGCCGCACGGTGCTCGCCATCCTGGTCACCGACTTCGACCGTGACGCCTTGGTCGGCGAGCTCGAGCGGTTCCAGGGCGCGCGCCTCCTGTACGGCAACCTCCCGATCGACGTGATGACACGGATCCACGGGGCCCTCCAGGACGTCCCGTCCGTCGGCCAGCGCGACCTCCCGCCACCTTCGAGCTGACGCCGCCGTCGCCACCTGCGAAGCTCCACCATCGACGACAGTCCCTCGACGAAAGGGTGGTGCACAATGGCGAGCCGATCGAAGTCCGCAGGGAAGACCGCCAAGGCGGCGAAGAAGGGGCCGGCGCAGCCGCCCGAGAAAGCGGCCAAGGCGGCCAAGGGCGCCGTGGCCGAGACGTCGAAGGGCTTCACCATCCGCACCTACGAGACGCCCTCGGCCGACTTCGACGCCCGCTCGGCTTCCGACCGGGAGCTGCTCCACTACGGGCTGCCCACGCGGCCGGACGCCGCCGCCGAGCCCGAGCTGCGCGAGCTGTGGGACGAGGCCTTCTCGCGCCCGCACACCTGGATCACGCCCGAGTTCATCGACGTCGAGGGCAAGGCGCACGGTCCCGCCCTGAAGCCCCGAGGCGTCACGCCGTCGGTGGCGCGCGGGGCCGAGCCCAAGGCCGTCACCAATGCCACCAGCAGCAACTGGTCGGGCAGCGTCGCCTTTGCGCCGAGGGGGAACACGTATCGGTTCGTGCTCGGCCAGTGGACGGTGCCGGAGCCGTACGCGCCCGGCTATGGCGCGTTCTACGCGTCCGAGTGGGTCGGCATCGACGGCTGGGGTTCCGGCGACGTGTTACAGGCCGGTACGGAGACGCAGATCACGAGGGTCCCGATCTTCGGCGACTTCCGCTCGATCTACGCGTGGTGGGAGTGGTTCCCCGCGGGTGAGGTGGCCATCGGCAACCTCGGCGTGTCGGCGGGCGACTTCATGAACTGCCTCATCTGCGTGAACTCGACGACGTCGGCCACCATCTACTTCTCGAACTACAGCACCAATGTGAGCACCACGTTCACGATCACCGCGCCGGGAAAGACCACGCTCGTCGGCAACTCGGCCGAGTGGATCGTCGAGCGGCCCACCGTCAACGGCTCGGTCGCCAGCCTCGCCGACTACGACGTCGTGTTCTTCGACGCCTCGATCGCCGGGTATTCCGACGGCCAGTCGCTCGGCATCTCGTCCGCGGGCTCATCGACGCCGATCACCATGGTGGGCAACAACAACGTGGCCCTCTCGGTGCCGACGTTCAAGACGTCACAGCTCTTCCGGATGGACTGGAAAGCCCCTAATTGACCTCTCCGGCGATGTGACGGTTTTCGACAACTGTTGTAGAAAACCGTCACGTCGGCGGGAAGAGCTCAATACTCGATTCCCTTCTTGGCCTTGATGCCGCGGTCGTAGGCGTGCTTCACCTTCACCATCTCGGTGACGGTGTCGGCCAGCGCGACGATCTCGGGCGGGGCGTCCCGGCCCGTAATGACGACGTTGGTGCGGGGCGCGCGCTCGCGCAATCCGGCCACGACGTCGGCGACGTCGACCCAGCCGTACTTCACGGCGTAGGTCAACTCGTCGAGGATCAGGAGGTCGTAGTCGCCCGACGCCAACTGGGCCCGGGCCACCTCCCATGCGTGGCGTCCCTTGGCGATGGTCTCGTCCATGTCGGTGGATTCCCATGTGAAGCCGTCGCCGAGCGTGTGCCACTCGATGCCCAGGTGGTCAGCCAGCTTGCGTTCGCCCGTCTGCCACTTGCCGCCTTTGATGAACTGCACGACGCCGACCCGCCAGCCCCGGGCCCATCCACGGGCCATCACGCCGAAGGCGGCCGAGCTCTTCCCTTTGCCATGACCGGTGTTCACCAGGACGATCGAGTCGGCGCGTGCCATCTCCGGAAACGTACCGACGCGGGTCGGGTACGGTCGACGGGTGACAGCGCGCGGCCTGATGGTGTGCGGCACGGCCAGCGACGCCGGCAAGTCCACGCTCGTCACGGCCCTGTGCCGGAGCCTGGCCCGCCGCGGTGTCCGGGTGGCGCCGTTCAAGGCCCAGAACATGGCGCTCAACTCGTTCGTCACCCTCGATGGCGACGAGATCGGCCGGGCCCAGGGCGTCCAGGCCCTGGCCGCCGGCGTCGAGCCCGACGTGGCCATGAACCCGATCCTCCTCAAGCCCATGGGCGAGCGCGCCAGCCAGGTCGTCGTGCGGGGCCACCCGATCGGTGTGATGACGGCGGCCGAGTACCACGCGGCCAAGCCCGAGCTTCTCGCCACCGTCCTCGATGCCCTCGACGACCTCCGTTCCCGCTTCGACGTCGTTTTGTGCGAAGGGGCCGGCTCGCCCGCCGAGATCAACTTGCTCGATCACGACATCGCCAACCTCCGCATCGCCGCTGAAGCCGGCTTCCCCGCCGTCGTCGTGGGCGACATCGACCGCGGCGGCGTGTTCGCCTCCCTCTACGGCACGGTCGCGCTCCTGCCGGCGCACTACCGCCGACTCGTGGGCGGCTTCGTCATCAACAAGCTGCGCGGCGACCCGGCCCTGCTGTTCGACGCCGCCGCCGATCTCCAGGCACGCACCGGTGTACCCACCCTCGGGGTGCTGCCGATGCTGGCCGCGGCCACGGTCGCCCTCGACGCCGAGGACTCCCTCGCCCTCGACGCTCCGCGGCCCACCGCCGGACCGCCGATCGCCGACGGCCTCGACGTCGCGGTGGTGCGCTTCCCGTGGATCGCCAACGTCACCGACGTCGACGCCTTCGCCGTCGAACCCGGCGTCACGGTCCGTCTCGTGCGGTCGGCGGCCGAGTTGGGCCGGCCCGACCTCGTGGTGCTGCCCGGCACCAAGAGCACCGTGGCCGACCTCGGCTGGCTCCGAGCCCAGGGCTTCCCCGACGCCATCCTTGCGAGCGGCGCCGACGTGCTCGGCATCTGCGGCGGCTACCAGATGCTCGGCGAGAAGATCGATGACGCGGTGGAGTCGGGCGCCGGTGTGGTCGACGGCCTCGGCTGGCTCCCCGTGCGTACCGAGTTCCACGCCGACAAGACGGTGCGGCGCGTCGGCGCCACCGGCTACGAGATCCATCACGGCCGCGTCGTCGGCGACGGCGGCGATCCACCCGACGGCCGGATCCGCGGCACGACCGTGCACGGCCTCTTCGAGGACGACGACACGCGGGCCCGGTACCTCGTCGCCGTGGCGGCCCGGCACGGCAAGACGTTCGCGCCGGCCGGCATCGCGTTCGCCGCCGTGCGCGCCGCCCGTTTCGACGCGTTGGCCGACGCGGTCGAGGCCCACCTCGACTTGGCCGCCCTCGACCGCCTGCTCGAGGCCGGCGCGCCGCGATGATCGTCTTCTTGTCGAACGCCGACACGGAGCTACTGGCGCTCCGCGTCGCCATCGACTCGCTGCCGCCCGACTTCCCGCCGGTGCGCGCCGGCAACCCGGACCGCCTCATCGCGCCGCCGCCCCTCGACGGGGTCGACGTCGTGCTCGTGCGGCTCCTGTCGGGCCGTCGAGCGTGGGAGGTCCCCTTCGACTCGCTCCGCACCGGGTGCATCGAGCGCGGTATCCCGCTGCTGGCGTTCGGCGGCGAGGCTGTCCCCGACGCCGAGCTGACCGCCCTCTCCACGGTCGATGCGGCCACCCTGGCCGAGGCCTTCACGTACCTCGTGCACGGCGGTCCGGCCAATCTCGCCAACCTGCTGCGACTGCTCGCCGGCCATGCGCACGAGCCGCCGGCCGCCGTGGCCGACACGGGCGTGTACCGCACGTCGACGAGCTCCGACGGGCCACTCGTCGGCGTGGTCTTCTACCGCTCCCACCTCGTGGCCGGGAACACACAGTTCGTCGACGACCTGTGCGACGCGGTCGAACGACGGGCGACGCGCGTACGCGCCGTCTGGTGCTACTCGCTGCGCGGCCGCCCCGAGACGCTCGAGCTGCTCGGGCCGTGCGACGCCGTCATCACCACCGTGCTCGCCGCCGGCGCCGACGACGGCGACGATGGCTGGGCCAACCCGTTGGCCGCGCTGGACGTGCCCGTGGTGCAAGCCATCGCGGCCACCTCGCCGAGTGAGGCGTGGTCGGCCAGCGCCGCCGGGCTGGCGCCGATCGACGTCGCCATGCAGGTGGCCATCCCCGAGTTCGACGGCCGTGTGATCACCGTGCCGTTCTCGTTCAAGGAAGTGGTCGACGACGGCGAGGAGCTGGGCGCGCCGGTGAGCGCCTACCGCACCGTGGCCGATCGCGCCGACCGCGTCGCTGGCGTGGCGGTCCGGCTGGCCGCCCTGCGCTCGACGCCGGCAGCCGCGAAGCGGGTCGCCATCGTGCTGTCCGCCTACCCCACGAAGCGCAGCCGCATCGGGAACGCCGTGGGTCTGGACACGCCGGCGTCGGTGATCGAGCTCCTGCACGCCCTGCGCGACGCCGGGTACGCCGTCGACCGCATCCCTGTCGATGGCGACGCCCTCATGGCCGAGCTGGCCGACGGACTCACGTACGACCTCGCCGCCCTCACGCCCGGCCAAGCCCGTCGCGCCGCCGGCCGAGTTCCCCGCGATCGTTACGAACATATGTTCGCTACACTGGCGCCCGTGCTGCAGCACGCCTTGATCGACGCATGGGGCCCGCCGCCGGGCGCCGCCTACGTCAGCGCCGACGGTGAGCTCGTGTTCCCGGGCCTCGACCTTGGTCACGTCGCCGTCTTCGTGCAGCCGCCCCGCGGCTTCGGCGCCAACCCGATCGCCGTGTACCACTCGCCGGATCTGGCGCCCACCCACCACTACGTCGCCTTCTACCGGTGGCTCGACGAGGAATGGGGCGCCGACGCCGTGGTGCACGTCGGCAAACACGGCACGCTCGAATGGCTGCCTGGGAAGGGCGTCGGCCTGTCGGCAGCGTGCTGGCCCGACGCGGCCCTCGGCGATGTCCCGCTCTTCTACCCGTTCGTGGTGAACGACCCCGGCGAGGGCACGCAGGCCAAGCGGCGGGCCCACGCCGTCATCGTCGACCACCTGCTGCCGCCGATGACACGGGCCGACACCTATGACGACCTCGCCCGCCTCGAAGGCCTGCTCGACGCCTACTACCAGGTCGAGACGCTCGACCCCACCAAGCTCCCGGCCATCCAGCGCGAGGTGTGGGACCTGTTGGTGGCGGCGTCCTTACATCGTGATCTCGGTGTGGACGGCATGCCCGAGTCGGACGCGTTCGGGGCCCTGGTGCAGCACGTCGACGGCTACCTGTGCGAGCTCAAGGACGCGCAGATCCGCGGCGGTCTCCATGTGCTCGGGCGGGCGCCCGTGGGGGAGGCGCTGATCGACCTCGTGGCCGCCCTGACGCGGCTGCCGCAGGGCCGGGTGCCGGCGCTGCGCGCCACCGTGGCCGCCGACCTCGGCACCGACGACATCGACGCCGTCGAGGAGGAGTGCCAGCGCCGGCTCGTCGCCCTGGCCGCCGATGGCTGGACGTACGACGGCGCCGACCCGACGCTCCGGTGGATCACGGGTCGGCTCGTCCCCGCCCTGCGCCGCACCTCCGACGAGATCGATGCGTTGCTGCACGGCCTGGCCGGCGGGCACGTCGAAGCCGGCCCGTCCGGCGCGCCCACACGGGGCATGGCCCACGTGCTGCCGACCGGGCGCAACTTCTACTCCGTCGATCCCAAGGCCCTCCCGAGCCCGTTGGCATGGGAGGTCGGGCGCCGCCTCGCCGACGAGGTCGTCGCCCGCCACGTGGCCGAGGAAGGCGGGCCGCCCGAGACCGTCGGGATCGTGGTCTGGGGCACGGCCGCCATGCGGACGATGGGCGACGACGTGGCCGAGGCACTGGCCCTCCTGGGCGTGCGGCCGGTGTGGCAGGTCGAGAGCGGACGGGTCACCGGCGTCGAGGCCATCCCGCTCGACGAGCTGGGCCGGGCCCGCATCGACGTCACCGTGCGCATCTCCGGGTTCTTCCGCGACGCCTTCCCCGGTCTCGTCGCCCTGCTCGACGACGCCGTCAGCCTGGTCGCGTCGCTCGATGAGCCGCTCGAACGCAACTTCGTGCGGGCCCACGGTGGCGAGGACCCGCGGATCTACGGCCCGAAACCGGGTGCGTATGGAGCCGGAATCCTGGCCGTCATCGACAGCGGCGACTGGGCCACGGCCGACGACTTGGCCGCCGTGTACCGCACGTGGGGCGGCTGGTCGTATCGGCGCGGCTGCTTCGGTGCCGCCGACTCCGACGCCATGGCTCGTCGCTTCGCCGCTATCGACGTCGCCGTCAAGAACCAGGACAACCGCGAGCACGACATCTTCGACTCCGACGACTACCTGCAGGACCACGGCGGCATGATCGTGTCGGCGCGCGTGTTCTCGGGCCGCGCCGTCAAGGCGTGGTTCGGCGACACCGCCGACCCCGCCCGGCCGCGCGTGCGGTCGCTGGCCGAGGAGGCAGCGCGGGTGGTGCGCACGCGCGTCGTGAATCCGAAGTGGATCGGCGCCATGCAACGCCACGGATACAAGGGCGCCTTCGAGATGGCCGCCACCGTCGACTACGTGTTCGGCTACGACGCCACGGCTGGTGTCGTCGATGACTGGATGTACGAGCGGGTGACCGAGGCGTACGTGGGTGATCCGGCGGTGCGGAAGTTCTTCGAGCAGTCGAACCCGTGGGCCTTGCGCGCCATCGCCGAGCGACTGCTCGAAGCCGACGAGCGCGGGCTGTGGGCGGCCTCGTCCGAAGCCCGCCGTACGTTGCGTTCGGCACTGCTGGAAGCCGAAGGTTGGGAGGAGAGTCGATGAGCAAACCGTTGGAATGGCTGGACGGCGCCCGGGCGTCGCACGCGGCGTTGATCGCCGACCTCGGCGAGGTCGACGACAAAGCGGCGCGTGGCCCGTCGCTGCTACCGGGGTGGTCGCGCGGCCATGTCCTCACCCACCTGGCGCGCAACGCCGACGGCAACACGGGGATCTTCCTCGCCGCGCAGCACGGCGAGGTCGGCTTCCAGTACCCGGGTGGACGCGAGCAGCGCAGCAACGACATCGAGGCCGGCAGCGGGCGATCGGCGGCCGAGCTCGCCATCGACGTCGAGTCGTCCATCGGGCGACTCGAGGCGGCGTGGGACGCGACGCCCGACGATCTGTGGGACACCGGTCGGGGCGCGAACCCGGCCGGTGGCGAGGCTTCGCTCACGGAGTGGGTGTTCTCGCGGTGGCGGGAGACGGAGGTGCACCACGCCGACCTCGGCCTCGGCTACTCGTGGGCGCGCTGGCCGTCGTCCTACGTCCGCGAGGACCTGCGGCGGGCGACGATGGCGTACCGCTCCCAGCAGCCGATGGGCCAGGGCGAGCTCCCGC
>DASXAI010000449.1:0-1950 GCA_036406775.1 Acidimicrobiales bacterium | reverse complement strand
CGTGGGGCTGTCGGCGTCCTCGGGGTGTGGCAGCACTACGCCCGGCGTCACGCACTCGGCCACCGGGGCCGGGTCGGACGACAGCGCGCCCTCTCCTTCGGCGATCACCACGAGCGCGAGCCACGGCCGGGGCGGGTCGTTGGCGCCGAGGGGTGGCCCGCCGGGGATGCGTTCCCACGGCAGGGTCCGGCGCTTGAGCGCGATCTGCGGGAGCCGGCCACCGAAGTCGCCCTCGGCCATGGCGGGCGGGAACGTCGACAGGATCTGGTCGGGCGGCATGGTGTATCGCGGCGAGCTGACGATCACGTCGGCCACGTGCTCTCCGACGGTGATGCCGTCCATCGGCTGCGTCCCGTGCAGCTCGTAGCTGCCCGCCGTGACCGGTGGCTTGACGAAGCTGTGGAGCACGAACGTCCCGAGTGCGACCACGGTCAGTCCCTCCTCGCGGTGATGTCGGGTGGCGCCGGTTCCCACCGCACCGTCACCTGGCCGCGGCCCGGCGGTGCGGCGGCGCCGAGGGCGGAGTCGAGGCCGCGCGCGGCGAGAGCGGCGGCCACGTCGGCCGGCGCGCCCACCGTCCCGAGGACGCCGACGACGTGCCAGCCGGTGCCGCTGGCCACGGTGACCGACACGTCGGGAGCGGCGCTGGCGTCGGGCTCGACGGCGTAGGCCAGGAAGGCCCGGTTGCCGGCGACGACGGTGGTGGGTGGCACCGGTGCGCCGTCGGCACCGACGGCCTGGACGGCGCCGTCGAGGCCGAGGAGCAGGCGGCGGCCGGCGTCGGTGACCGGGTCGTCGATCACCACGACGACCACGTCGACGGGCCGGCCGAAGCGGGTGATCACGGTGCCGGTGCCGGCGACCAGCTCGGCCGCCTCGACCCAGCCGGCGCGGAAGCGGTCGTCGCGACGGGTCAGCGGCGAGCCCTCGAATCGCACGGTGGCGTCGACGGCCAATGCCGTCCCCCACCCGAGGTACGGCAGGGTCATCGAGGCGTGCCAGCCCGCGGCCGAGGGCACGGGCGCGCCGGTGCCGATGGGAGCGAGTGCGACCCGCTCCGCGCCGCGAGGCATCTCGAGCTCGGTCGCGTCGGTGGTCTGGTCGAGCACGACCTCGCCGCCGTGGCGCAGCGCCACCACTCGGGTCGGCGTGCCCTTCACGAGCAGCCGGGGGCGGGCGCGGTCGGTGACGACGTCGTGGGCGGCGTTGGGCAGGGCCAGCACGACGACCTGGCCGGCCGACAGCGTCGTGTCGCCAGCGGCCGCGGCGACGCCCGTAGGCGCCGGACCCCCGCCGAGGGCCGCCGTCATGGCGCCCAGCTGGTCGCGGCCGGCCCCACCCCGCTGGGCCACGGTGGCGGCCACCGAGCGAGCGGCGCGCGTCACGGCCGGCTCGGCGTGGGCGACGACGGTGTCGTTGGCGATCTGGGCCGCGCCGCCGGCCACCAGCAGCCGGGCCGCCGCCGGCACGTTGCGCAGGCCGGCGATCGTGGGTGGCGCCGTGCGAGCCGCGTTCGGCCGGTCCGACACGGTGGTGGCGCTGCCGGCCACCATGCCTTCGAGCGCGGTGCCGCGGCCGAGCACGGCCAGCGCCACGGGCGGGTGCACCGACGTGTCGACCGGCTCGGGCGTGATGACAACGCCGACGCCCGGCACCACCGAGTCGTCGTGCGGGGCCAGCCGGTCACCGAGCGAGCCGAGTCGCGGGCCCACCAGCCGCCGCTCGCCCTGCCACGACGCCAGCTCGACGGCGGAAGCGCCCGCTCGCCGGCGCCAGTCGTCGGCCAGAGCGGGCACGTCGGCACCGGCGGCCGCCGCCGCAACGAGCGACACGAGCTGCTGTCCCTCCTGCACCACCTGCTGGCGAGCGGCGCCGGTGTTGCGCAGGAACGGCAACGGCCGGCGCGGGCCGCCGGGATCGAGGCGGTTGTAGTCGATGGCCGGTCCGCCC
>DASXAI010000448.1:0-7498 GCA_036406775.1 Acidimicrobiales bacterium | reverse complement strand
CGGAGGCGCCGCCGCACCAGCACGACGACGTCGTGCGGTGGGCGCTGCGGCCGGTCGTGTACTCATCAGCCGGCATCGGCGCCCTGGAAATGCACGCGCGGCCGGGGCGGTCCGTGCCCGTGCACCTCAAGGTCGACACCGGCATGCACCGGGTCGGGGCGCGGCCCACCGACGCCGTCGCCCTCGCCGGACAGGTCGCCGGCGCGCCCGGCCTCCAGCTCGAGGGGGTGATGACCCATCTGGCGGTGGCCGACGAGCCCGACGACCCGTACACCGATCAGCAGCTCGACGGCTTCGACGCCGTTCTCCGTGACCTGCAGGCCGCGGGCATCGACCCACCGCTCGTGCACGCGGCCAACTCCGCCGGTGGCCTCGCCCACCCGCGGGCGCGCTACTCGTTCGTGCGGGCGGGGATCGCCACGTACGGCATCGCCCCGGGGCCCGGTGTCCGGTCCCATGCCGCCGGCCTCCGGCCGGCGCTCACGCTGCGAGCCCGGGTCAGCTTCGTGAAGCGGGTCGCGGCGGGCGCGCGTATCTCGTACGGGCTGCGCCACCAGTTCGAGCGCGAGGCGACGGTGGCCACGGTGCCGTTGGGGTACGCCGACGGCGTGCCGCGCCGGTTGTCGTCCGTCGATGGCGAAGTGCTGATCGGGGGGCGCCGGCGGCCGATCACGGGCGTGGTGACGATGGACCAACTGATGGTCGATTGCGGCGACGACGCCGTCGCGGTGGGCGACGAGGTCGTGCTGCTCGGCGTCCAGGGCGCCGAGCGGATCACCGCCGACGAATGGGCCGACCGGCTGGGCACCATCGCCTACGAGATCACGTGCGGCATCGGGGCGCGGGTCCCCCGGGTGCACGTCGGGGGGGCGGACCAGGCCGGACGGTAGGATGTCGGGCCGTGCCGGGGCCTCTCGAGGTGGTGGCGGCCGAGGCCGCGGTGTGCACCAAGTGCCGGCTCGCCGCCGGACGCAAGACTGTCGTGTTCGGGATGGGCGATCCCACCTCCAAGCTCATGTTCATCGGCGAGGGGCCGGGGGCGGAAGAGGATCGCCAAGGGCTCCCGTTCGTGGGCCGGAGCGGGCAACTCCTCGATCGCCTCATCGCCGAAGAGCTCGGGACGACCCGTGCGCACTGCTATGTCTGCAACACCGTGAAGTGCCTTCGATACACGGCGCGGGTGCAGCTTGGTGACGGCTCGTGGGAACGCATCGGCCGCCTGGTTCGGAGTCGCTACGACGGTTTGGTGCGATCGGTCGACGAGGGCGATCGCATCGTGAACCGGCGGGTTGTCGGCTGGCACGCCTCCCCGCTGGCCGGTCGGCGCGTGTACCGCATGACCTACGACAGCGCCAAGCGAGCCGGCGCCGGTCAGGTGAGCGTCGAGCTCACCGGCGACCATCCGGTTCTCACCGAGCAGGGCTGGATCCCTGTCCAGGACCTGCACAACGGAGCGCTGGTCGCAACGGGCCAGGGATTGAGCGATGTGGCGTTCGACGTCGTCTGCGGCACGGTGCTGGGCGACGGCCATCTGTACGGAAAGAGCGCACACCTGTCGTTCAGCCATTCGGCCGAACAAGAGCAGTACGCGCGCTTCAAGGCGGAGCTGCTGACAGAGCTCGCTCCGGCGGTGAAGCCGGGCGTGCTCGTCTCGGCCGTCGGTGGCGGGCCACAGTACGAGACGATCGCCGTACGCACCCTCGCCCACCGGGCCCTCGGCGTCCTTCGCCGTGAGTTCTATGCGCCGAGAAAGGTCGTGCCGTGGTGGCTGCCGGATCGGCTCAACCCCCGAATGCTGGCCGTCTGGTTCCTCGACGACGGGTATCTGCGCCTGCGGCCGAACCGGCGGCCCTCGGCTGAGGCCGCTACCTGCGGTTTCCACGAGGACGACGTCGCCCGTCTCGGTGAGGGATTGACTCGCCTCGGCCTGGCGCCATCAGTTCGCCGGGGCCGCCTGTTCTTCGGAGCGGCCGACACGGAGCGGCTGAGCGAGCTGATCGCTCCGTACACGCCCCCGTCGATGCGCTACAAACTCCATCCTCAGGTAGCTGCCGCCCGTCCCTTCGATCCGTCGTTGCTCCAGCCCGGCCCACCGACGGTCCTGTACGACACCGTCCACGTGCAGGACATCACCGACCGACCCCGGACTGACACGACCTTCTTCTGCATCGACGTAGAGGACACACACAACTTCGTCACAACCGGCGGTGTCGTGCACAACTGCCGGCCTCCCGAGAATCGCGACCCCAAGCCCGACGAGCTCGACGCCTGCCGGCCGTACCTGCAGGCGCAGCTCGACATCATCCGCCCCGCAGTGGTGATCACGCTCGGCCGCTTCGCCGCCCAGTGGCTCTTGGAGACCAACACCGGCATCACGAAGCTCCGGGGCCGCTCGTATCCGTTCGCCCATGGCGTCCTCATCCCCACGCTGCACCCCGCGGCGGCGTTGCGGGGCGGCGCCCAGCCGCTGGCCGAGATGCGCGCCGACTTCGTGCGGGCCAAATTGGCGCTGGCCGACGCCGGGGTCACGCTGTCGTGACCACCGCCCTGCGCACCGCATCGTCGGCCGCCACCAAGGAACTGGCGGGTGTCGTCGCCGACCACGTGCGCGGCGGGGACCTCCTGTTGCTCGTGGGCGACATGGGCGCCGGCAAGACGACGTTCGTGCAGGGCTTCGCGTCGGCCCTCGGCGTCGACGAACCCGTCACCAGCCCCACCTTCACCCTCGCGCGCACATACCCTGGACGCCTGCCCGTGCACCACGTCGACGTGTACCGCCTCGAGCGGATGGCGGAGGTCGGCGACCTCGGCCTGGGCGAGCTCATCGACTCGAACGGCGTCACGCTCGTCGAGTGGGGCGACGTCATCCGCGCCGCCCTGCCCACCTCGTACCTCGAGGTCCGTTTCGAGTTCGGCGAGGAGCCGGACGACCGAACCATCGCCGTGCGCGCCGTCGGGTCCGTGTGGCACGCCCGCGCCGGCGCCCTCGTCACCAACCTGGCGCCGTGGCGGGACGGGGGGGCGGCACCATGCTGATCCTCGGCATCGAGTCGGCGACGCAACAGGTCGGCTGCGCCATCGGCGGCCACGAGGGCGTGCTGACGTCGTTCGAGGCGACCCGCGGCCGCCGGCACGCCGAGACGCTGGCTCCGGCCATCGAGTTCTGTTGCCAGACCGCCGACATCACGCTCGACGAGATCAGCGTGGTCGCGGTCGACATCGGCCCGGGCCTCTTCACCGGCATGCGGGTGGGCCTGGCCACGGCCAAGGGGATCGCCCACGGCCTGCGCGTCCCGATGATCGGGCTGCCCAGCCTCGACCTGCTGGCCTTCCCGCTCCGGCACGCCACGAGGCTGATCGCGGCCGTGATCGACGCCCGTCGCGGCGAGCTGTTCTACGCCTTCTACCGCCAGGTCCCCGGCGGCATCCAGCGCCTGTCGCTGCCGGTGGTCGGCACGCCCGACGACGTCCTGGCCGACATCTACGCCTTGGGCAACGACGTCATCTGCGTGGGCGACGGAGCGCTGCGGTATCGCCATACCCTCAAGGAGATGCGGAACATCGAGTTCGCCGATCCGGGGCTGGCCTACCCGTCCGTGCGCCCCCTCGTGCAACTCGCCCACGCCAAGGCCCTGCGGGAGGAATGGGTCAATCCGTGGGAGCTCGAGCCGCTGTACCTCCGCAAGCCCGACGCCGAGATCAACTGGTCGACCCGCACCCGGAGCCAGGCGTCATGAGCATCACCCGGCGCGCTCTGGTGCTGCCCGAGCCGGCGGAGATGCACGTGAAGGTCGTGCCCATGCGCCGGCGCCACCTGCGCTCGGTGCTGCGCATCGAGGACCAGGTGTACCCACGCCCGTGGTCGCTGGCCGTCTTCCACGGCGAGATCGCCTCGCGCGACGGCTCCCGCCTGTACATCGTGGCCAAGGTCGACAGCTCCGTCGTGGGCTACGCCGGGCTGCTGTACCAGTTGCACGACGGGCACGTCACGAACGTCGCCGTCGACCCGGCGCACCATCGCCACAAGATCGGGACGCGGCTCATGTTGACGCTCGCCCGCCAGGCCCGCGTCACCGGCGCCAAGAACCTCACCCTCGAGGTGCGGGTGAGCAACCGCGGGGCCCAGCTCATGTACCAGTCGTTCGGGTTCGCCCCGGTCGGCATGCGCCAGCGCTACTACGAGGGCGTCGAGGACGCCATCGTGATGTGGGCCAACGACATCGACACGGCGGACTACGGCGAGCGCCTCGACGCCATCGAGCGGGCGCTTCCCGGCCGCACGACGTGGGAGGGATTGCCGTGACCCGCCGGGTCGACGTCGGGCCGGACACCATCGTGCTCGGCATCGAGACGTCGTGCGACGAGACGGCGGCGGCCTGCGTGATGGGAGGCGTCGACATCCTGTCGTCGGTCGTGTCCAGCCAGGTCGACCTGCACGCCCAGTTCGGCGGGGTCGTGCCCGAGGTCGCCAGCCGGGCCCACGTCGAGTTGGTGGTGCCCGTGCTGGCGCGCGCCATCGTGGAGGCCGGCATCGAGGACGCCCGCGTCGACGCCGTCGCCGCCACGATCGGTCCGGGTCTGGTGGGCGCGCTGCTCGTGGGCGTGTCGACGGCCAAGGCCCTGGCCCTCGTGTGGGACGTTCCGTTCGTCGGCGTCAACCACCTCGAGGCCCATCTGTACGCGGCGCTGCTCGAGGACCCCCATCTCAAGTTCCCCCTCGTCGTGCTGCTCGTGTCCGGCGGCCACACCATGCTCGTCTCGATGGAGGCCCACGGGCACTACCGCCTCCTCGGCCAGACGATCGACGACGCGGCCGGCGAGGCGTTCGACAAGGTGGCGCGCTACCTCGGCCTGGGCTATCCGGGCGGCCCGGCCATCGACCGCGAGGCCAACAACGGCGACCCGGCCTCGATCCGCTTCCCGAGGGCGATGATCGACGAGGGTCTCGACTTCTCCTTCTCCGGGCTGAAGACCGCGGTCATCAACCATGTCCGGCGCCATCCGGACGTGGAGACGGCCGATGTGGCCGCCAGCTTCCAGCAGGCCGTCGTCGACGTCCTCGTGACCAAGGCCCGGCGCGCCGCGGCCGACGTCGGGGCCCAGGCCATCGCCCTCGGTGGTGGCGTGGCGGCGAACTCGCAGCTTCGCGAGCAGCTCCTCGACGCGTGCGAGGAGGACGGCCTGCACTGCCTGTTGCCGAGCCACTCGATGTGCACGGACAACGCCGCCATGATCGCCAGCACGGCGTGGTACCGGCTCGCCATCGACGGGCCGACGGCGCTCGACCAGGGAGCCGACCCGAACTTGCGCCTGCCCGTGCTGACGTGAGAGTGGCGGCCGCCGTCGTCGCGGTGGCGGCGGTGGCGGGGTGCGCCGGACACGGGGGTGAGGCTGCGCCCACGATCGAGACGGCACTGAGCGCGGTGCCGCTACGCCGCACGGGTGAGCAGGTGGTCGACGTGCAACTGGCCCGGCGCCAGCCCGCCGGCGCCGTGTGCGACCGGCTCACGGGGGCCACCGTCCGGATCCGCGACGCCGGGCTCACCATCACGGTGCCCGATGGCCCGGCGCCGGCGTTGCCACCCGGCATCGAGCGGATCGTGCCGTTCACGAAGGCCTCCTACGTGACCACGGCGGGCGGGCAGGCGGCGTCGTGGCTCGACCGCACCCTCGCCGTCGGCCCGGAGGACGACGTCGCCGCCTTCGTGGGCGTCGACCTGGACCGCACCAGCTCGGTGGCGGCGGCACGCGCCGTCACCCGCGTCGTGCGCGTGCTCGACGAGGCGGACGTCTACGCCGCCGTCCTGCACAGCCCGGCCGGGCCGCCCGACCCTGCCGAGGGTGATGCCGTGTGGACGGCGCGTGCCATGACGCCCGACGGCCGCCTGCTCACGGTGACCGCCGGCGCCGAGGGCCCTGTCGAGACGACGGCGTCGCCGGCGCCGGATCCCTGCGCCTACCGACGAGGCACGTGATGGCCCGGGATGCGGGCAATGGCGTGCCTCGTCGCCGCTTAGCACTCGCACTCGCCGTTTGCTAAGGCAGGAAGGCCCGCCTAGGCTTAGCACTCGACCGTTACGAGTGCTAATGCCCAGCCAACGGAGGCCCGAAACATGGCGCTGAAGCCGCTTGATGACCGCATCGTCGTCCGCCCGAGCGAGGCCGAGGAGAAGACTGCCTCGGGTCTGGTGATCCCGGACACGGCCAAGGAAAAGCCCCAGCAGGGCGAGGTCCTGTCCGTCGGCCCCGGCCGTCGTTCCGACCAGACCGGCGACCTCATCCCGCTCGACGTGCAGGTCGGCGATACCGTCGTCTACTCGAAGTACGGCGGCACCGAGATCACCGTCGACGGCGAGGACCTGCTGATCCTCACCGCCCGCGACGTGCTCGCCATCGTCCAGAAGTGAGTCGCTGATGGCGAAGATGCTCAAGTTCGACGAGGACGCGCGGCGCGCCCTCGAGTCCGGCGTGAACAAGCTGGCCGACTCGGTCAGGGTCACGCTCGGGCCGAAGGGTCGCAACGTGGTCCTCGACAAGAAGTTCGGCGCACCCACCATCACCAACGACGGCGTCACCATCGCCAAGGAGGTCGAGCTCGAGGATCACTTCGAGAATCTCGGCGCCCAGTTGGTGAAGGAGGTCGCCACCAAGACCAACGACGTCGCCGGCGACGGCACCACCACCGCCACCGTGCTGGCCCAGGCGCTCGTGCGCGAGGGCCTGCGGAACGTCACGGCCGGCGCCAGCCCCACGGGCCTGAAGCGCGGCATCGAGAAGGCCGTCGACGCTGTCGTCGGGTCGATCAAGTCGCAGTCCAAGGAGATCGACGACAAGTCCGAGATCGCTCAGGTGGCGTCCATCTCGGCCGCCGACCCGAGCATCGGGGCCGTCATCGCCGACGCCATCGACAAGGTCGGCAAGGACGGCGTGGTCACCGTCGAGGAGTCCAACACCTTTGGCATGGACCTCGAGTTCACCGAGGGCATGCAGTTCGACAAGGGCTACCTGTCGCCGTACTTCGTCACCGACCCGGAGCGTCAGGAGGCCGTCCTCGAGGACGCCTATGTCCTGCTGCACTCGGCCAAGATCTCGTCGGTACAGTCGCTGCTGCCCCTCCTCGAGAAGGTCATCCAGACCGGGCGGCCGCTGCTCGTCGTGGCCGAGGACGTCGAGGGCGAGGCCCTCGCCACGCTCGTCGTCAACAAGATCCGCGGCACCTTCAACTCCGTCGCGGTGAAGGCTCCCGGCTTCGGCGAGCGGCGCAAGGCGATGCTGGCCGACATGGCCGTCCTCACCGGCGGCCAGGTCGTCTCCGAGGAGGTCGGGCTCAAGCTCGACACGATCACCCTCGATCTGCTCGGCCGGGCTCGCAAGGTGGTGGTCACCAAGGACGACACCACGCTCGTCGGCGGCGCCGGGTCCGAGGACGCGGTCAAGGGTCGCATCGGCCAGTTGAAGCGGCAGATCGACGAGACCGACTCCGACTGGGACCGGGAGA
>DASXAI010000447.1:0-5263 GCA_036406775.1 Acidimicrobiales bacterium | reverse complement strand
ACGAACGAGCGCGCCCGCCTCGAGCTCGTTCATGCCGAGGTCGTCGGCCCCGAGCTCGACGACCCGGCCTTGGGCGCGCAACGTGACGATCGGGATCGGAGGCTGTCGCCGCGACGCGACCGCGAGCCGCGAACCCGCTGGCAGGTTCAGCGCCAGTTCACCGATCATGTCCTGACACCGGACATTCTCGATCGTCTCGGCGTGATCGATCACCATCGTGAAGGGGCTGCGCACGGCGGCGACGGCGACGCCGAGGAGCCGACTCGCCGCCCTGAGTTCGACGGCGCCTGGGCTCATCAGGGACCGGACCATGTCTGGCGCGATGCGTTCGATACGTTGGAGGGCGCTGAGCAGGTATCTCATCAAGACGGCCGGGTCGTTGTCATAGGCGTCGAGCGAGAGCCACGCGCCGGCTGCGCCCGACTCGACTTGCCACTGCGTCAACAGCGTCGATTTCCCGTAGCCACCCGGGGCCACAACCGAGATGATCGGCGCCTCTGCCTGTTTGAGACGCTCGAGCAACGCCGCCCGGCGAACGAGACCGCTGCGACGCCAAGGCGGGTGCAGCTTCGACTCGAGCAACTCCGACGGCCAGTCCGGCGAGAGTGGCGCTTCGTCGTCAGAGACGAAAAGCGGCCCGCCCACGATATCGACGGTCATAGCCCGTCACGGTAGACGAGGCGACCCGATCATCCGAATGGCGCGGTCGAAGGCGGCGAGGCCGCACCCGCCCGGACCGCGCCGTGATGTCCCGATGGCGGCTACGCCACGGCGAGCCCACGGCGATCGTGGACGGCGTACGCCATGATCAGCGCCAGCGGGAAGAAGAACAGGCTGAGGATGAAGTAGCCGAGCCAGCTGTGGCCCTTGCGCCGCGCCACTCGAGCGGGCCAGAAAGCCAGCGCGATCCAGATGATGAGGGCCAGGATTCCCAGGCCCGTCCAACCGAGTGCGGACATCGCGTACATGCCGTCTCCTTGCAGTGGGTCGACCGTCGGTGCCGTCTGACTACGTCATGTCGGGTCTGACCGGTGATCGCCACTGTGCGTGCCTCTGCTGGTTGGGTCATCACCCCGTCGGAATGATTGGTTCCGGCCGTCAGCGAGAGTAGCGGCCGTCGATCGAGCCTGGCAGCAAGGGCCGGCCGAGGTAGCCGGCCGCCACCATCGTCACGAACTGATAGACGGCGTCCTCCGACGGACCGAGTGGACCCGGCGCGAACTTCGGCGACTCCACGCTGCGCTGCACGGACTCGACGGCGCGCCAGTCCTGGCGGTTGACGAGATCCCAGAACTCGACGGCGTAGGACGGATCGAAGCCGGACCGGGCCGTCACCTCCGGCGGGAACAGCCACTCGCATTCGACGTGGGTCGCGGTCGCGCTCACGGGCTCGACCCGGTGCGTCATCACGTAGTCCGGATGCAGGCTGAGCAACAGGTTCGGGAAGATCTGCACGTAGAGGACGTGGCGCCGCTGGCGGTCGTCCAGGCCTCGGAGCAGGTCGCCCCCCGATCGGCCATCGAGGCTCATGGTCTCGGCGCCGGCCGCGAGCTCCATCTCGCCGCCGATCCACGCACCCGGCTCGCCGTGGTAGTTCCGACCGGAATGGCTCGGCGAGACCCGGCACAGCTCCGGATGGATCATCGGGCAGTGGTAGCACTCGTGGTAGTTCTCGATGACGAGCTTCCAGTTGGCGCGCACGTCGTACCGGTGCGTCGCCGCCACCACGAGCCGCTCGCACTCCCACGGTTCGACCAGCCCGGCCAGGCTCCCGAGATGGTCCGGCAGCGGCCCGGCCGTCCCGTTCACGTCGACGAACACCCATCCGGCCCACTCGGTCGCCGTCAGCCGGACCAAGCTCGAGGCGGCTTCGTCGAGCCCGTCGTCGCCGAACCCGGGGGCCCGGTGGAGCGAGCCGTCGAGCTCGTAGCTCCAGCCGTGGTAGGGGCAGCGGATCAGGCCCTCTGCGGTCGAACGTCCGCACGCGAGTAGCTCGTGGCCGCGGTGCCGGCAGATGTTGGCGAGGGCGTGCAGCGCACCCGCGCCGTCCCTTGTGAGCAGCACACTCGTCGAGCCGAGCCGCACCGCGGTCTGAGCGCCCGGTCGGGCCAGGTCGTCGGCGCGCCCGGCGCAGATCCAGCCGGCGTCGAAGAAGTGCAGGCGCTCCCACCGCAGAACCGTGTCGTCGAGATACGCCAGGCGGGGCAGCATGCTCGAGTGCCCGAACGGCCGCAGCGCCGCCTCGACCTCATCCACCGGCAGTGGTGCCCGGAGCGGCGACACGTTTGCCACCTCGCATAGCTGAGCAGACTTCGCCTGCCCGTGGGGCCCACACCCCTCGTTCCGGTTCGCGATGGGTGTCGTAATCGGCGCATTGCCGGGCGAGAGAAGAGGGACCTTCGGCTCTCGTGCGCTCCAGTGCGTCCAGCGACGATGGCACCATGACGACTTGTGACGCTCCTGTCGGCAGCCTCCAGTGGGCCGAACCCATCTCGGTCGGTGACGAGATGACGTTGCGTGCTGTAGCGACCTTGCTCAACCGGTACGCCATCGGCGCTGCAGTCGTGCGCCATGGTGACGATCCGGGGATGGTGTCCGAACGAGACATCGTGGGGGCGCTCGCCGCCGGCGGCGATCCCGACGAGCTGTGGAGTGCCGATGTCATGACGCCCCGACTCGTGACTGTCTCACCCGACACATCCGTCATCGAGAGTGGTCAGCGAATGCTCGAGGCGGGCGTCCGGCATCTCGCCATCGTCGACGGCGACGAGATCGTCGGCGTGCTCTCGATGCGAGACCTCTTCGCTCTTCTTGTCGAAGCCCTGGAGTAGCCCTTGCCGTCGGTGCACCTCCCGGGACGTTGGACTCCGGATGTCGCACGTCGCGATGGCCACACTTGGCTGTGGTGATCCGATGGCTCTTGTACGAGGAGGAATGATGCAGGCCAACACTGGTGATCGACTTGTCGTCAAGGGCCGCCACATCGGTGACCCCGACCGTGAGGCTGTCGTCCTGGAGGTCCATGGCGAGCACGGCGCCCCGCCCTACGTCGTGCGCTGGACCGATGGCCACGAGAGCGTGTTCGTTCCGTCGTCGGATACCACCGTCGAGCACCACCCGACGCCGACGGCTTCGGACGAGTAGCGACGAGCCACATTCGCTCCGGACTCGGCCTCAGGGCGTCTTGGCCACCAGCACAGGACAGGGGGCGAGACCGACCACGCCGGTCGTGACGCTCCCGAGTGCGAGCCGGGCGGCGCCGGTGCGGGCGTGGCTGCTCATGGCGACGCAGCTGATGTCGTGCTCCGCGGCCAGGTCGGCGAGTGCGCCGGCGGGATAGGAACTGCGCACGACGTCCTGGAAGACCCGCAGGCCGTCAGCCTCAGCACGCGCCACGATGGCGGCCAGCACCTCGTCCGGCGCGCTCCGGTCCAGCGGGTGGATCACCGTCGCGACGATGACATCCAGGTCCAGTACTCTCGCCCACTCGAGGGCCGGCGACAACACCGAGGGTGAGTCACTGTCCCCGTCGACGCACAGCAGCAGGCGCCTCGACTCCGTGGGCCAATCAGTCGCGCAGTGGCGGCCCAGCAGGAGTATCGGCCGGGGCGTGTTCCGCACGACCTCTTCGGCCACGCTTCCCAGCACGGCCCATCGCAGCCGGCCGCGACCGTGACTGGTCATGCACACCGTACGGCCGGAGTCGTCGGCCGCCAGCACCTCGATGGCCTCGGCGGCGTGGCGGTCATGGACGACGATCGTCTCCACCTCGACGTCGGGTATCGCGGCGGAGACGTCGTCGAGGTACTCGCGGGGTCCCACCACGTCGCCGTCCCAATGTGTCGTCACGAGGACAAGTCCGCCGTGGCTTCGTCGCATGATGGCGGTGGCAACGGGAACGGCCTTCGCCGCGAACTCCGAGCCGTCCAGCGGCACGAGCATGGTTCGAGGAAACATCACGACACCTCACATGTCAGGCGATGTCGCCACTCTCACTCGGTCTGAGCTGTCACTTGCCGCCGCCGCGTCACGATGATCGCGATTACGACAGCCAGCACGACAACGGCGATCGCCGGCAATCGGCGGCCGAGGCGCCGGCGCGGCGCCGCGTCTTCCCCGGGTACGTCGCCGGTGCTGCTCGCGGCGTATTCCTCAGTCTGTTCATCGACGGCTACGAGCGAGCCTCTGCCGTCGGCTACAGAGACGACTTCATCGACGACAACCCGTCCGTCTGGCGCTTGGACCGCGATGGTCTCGTCGGTGGCCAGTACGGCTCCTTCGCCGTCAACCACAGCCACCAGGTCGTCGACCACAACGGTCCCGTCGTCGCCAACTGTAGCGGTGACCGTCTCGACCAGATCGAGCTCCTCGGTGTCGTCGCGTGGCCCGGTCTCTTCATCGCTCATGGTGCCGTCCTGTCCACGGGCGCACCGGCAGATCCTGCGCGCCCGCGCACCATAGTCACGCCTCGGCACTCCGCACACAGCGACGTTCTGCCGGATCCGGATGGCGTCGAGGACACGGCCCTCAACCTCTTCCCGGCAGGTCCGCGCGCAGTCCGAGCCGTTGCACCGCCTGCGTGACGTCGGTCGGTGAGACGATGCCAACGACGTGGCCGCCCTCGACGACCACGATCCGGCCGTCACCGCCGCCGCGAGCCAGAACGTCGAGGAGCTTCTCGTCAGGCGTCGCCATCCGCAACTCGTCGAGGTGCAGGCCGATGTCGTCGACGGTGGTGTTCGCCCAGCGGCCGTGCGGCACGGCTCGTACCCGGCGAAACGTCACCAGGCCCGTGAGCTGGCCGTGATCGTCGACGATCGGGAACGACGATCCGTGCGTGTGGAGGCTCTCGTGGGCCACGAGGTCGGCGATCTTGGTGCCCCGACCGACGACGACCGGCCGGGCCGTCATGACATCAGCGACGCGCATGCCGTCCAGGGCACCGGTCAGCTCGATTTGGGCCTGTTCGCCTCGGGCGGCAGCCATCAGGAACCAGCCGAGGAGCACGAACCACAGCCCCCCGATGCCGGCTCCCACGAGCACGTCGAAGATGCCGATGCCGATCATGACCTGGCCGAGAACCTGTCCGATCCGAGCCGAGCGGCGGCGGGCCGCTCGTTCGTCGCCTGACCGGCGCCACAGCACCGCGGTGAGCACCCGGCCGCCGTCGAGGGGGGCGCCGGGCACGAGGTTGAAGACCGCCAGCAGCATGCTGACCATCGCGAGCCAGCCGAGCGCTCCGACCACGAGTCCCGGTCCGCCC
>DASXAI010000446.1:0-3514 GCA_036406775.1 Acidimicrobiales bacterium | reverse complement strand
GCATCGTCGAGCTCGGCGGCCACCCGGTGGGCTCGGTCGAGGCGCGCGCCGCCGTCTCCTACGTGTCCGACAACCCCACGTTCTACGAGGACCTCTCGGTGTGGGAGCACCTGGAATACGTGGCCCGGCTCCACGGCCGCGCCGACTGGGAGCAGGACGCCGCCAACCTCCTCGGTCAGCTCGGACTGTACGAGCGCGCCGACGACCTGCCGGTGACGTTCAGCCGCGGTCTCCGCCAGAAGACGGCGCTGACCCTCGGGCTCATCCGGCCCTTCGAGGTGCTGCTCATCGACGAGCCCTTCGTGGGCCTCGACGCCAGCGGCAAGGTCGCCCTCCTCGAGCTGCTCGACGAAACCCGGGACAAGGGCTCCGCCCTCGTCGTCGCCACCCACGAGCTCGAGTTCGTGCAGCGCGTCTCGCGTTGTGTGGCGTTGCGCGACGGGCAGCTCGCCTACGACGGCACCACCGAGGGCATCGACGTCCTCGGCCTCGTCTCGTAGCGCTACGCGTCCACCCGCGGCGGGCCTGCTACGCGCTATGGTCCGCGCCATGTTCGAGTACGACTCCGTCAGTGCCTCGGCTTACGACGCCAACTCGCTCGTGGGCAAGCTGAACGAGAAGGCTTCCGACGGATGGGAGGTCGTGTCGATCGTGCCGACCGGCGGCGAGGTCACCGCCTTCCTCAAGCGGACCGCAGCAGCGGGCTCCGACGGCCAGAGCGCGGCGGGCGCCGAGCCGGAAGCCGCCGACGCCGGGCTCGGCGCCGCGGCCGGCGCGGGCGCCGCGACTGCAGTGAGCGAGCCGGCGGGATGGGCGGCCGAGCCCGAGACCACGTCGTCCGACGAGGCGGCCGCCGCCGAGAGCACGTGGGGCGCCGGGGCCGCCGCCGGTGCGGGCGCCGTCGCCGCCGAAGAGGCGCGCTCCGAGCCCGAGCCGGCGGCCGCGCCCGAGCCCATCGTCACCCCCGAGCCCACGCCCGTGCCCGAGCGCGAGCCGGTGGCCGCCGCCGCTCCCGCCGCCCCCGCGGCCGCGGCGTCCGTGCCCACCACGCCGGCCGGCTGGTACCCCGACCCCTCCGGTCGCTACGAGATGCGGTACTGGGACGGCGACAAGTGGACCGAACACGTGTCGCGCCAGGGCCAGACGTACACCGACCCGCCCGTCGCCTGACACCCTGTCGCCGGCGAAGTTGGTCAGCAGTGCGCCGTTTTCGGCTCACCGCGGCCCAACTTCGGCGAGTGTGACGCGGGGCGGCGGGGCCGTTCTGACAGCATCGACGCCGTGCGCGCCACGTCGCTCGGCCACGCCGGCATCCTGATCGAGACGGCGCACGGCTCGATCGTCTGCGACCCCTGGTTCGTCCCCGCCTTCTTCGGCTCCTGGTTCGTCTTCCCGCGCAACGATCGGCTGTCGGCGGACCTCGTGGACCGCGTCGAGCGTCCCGACTTCCTGTACATCTCGCATCTGCACGGCGATCACCTCGACGCCGCGTTCCTTGCCGAGCACGTCGACCACGACACGACGGTGCTGCTGCCCGGCTTCCCCACCAGCGAGCTCGAGCGCCGGCTGCGTGCCCTGGGGTTCCGCCACTTCCTCCCGACCGTCGACGGGAAACCCGTCTCGGCGGGCGGCCTCGAGATCGCCATCCACGTCGAGACGTCGATCACCGACGGACCGGGCGGCGACTCGGCCCTCGTCGTCAGCGACGGCGAGAGCCGCCTCGTCGACCAGAACGACTGCCGCCTGAACGACCTGTCCGCGGTCACGCGGCACGGGCCCGTCGACATGCAGTGGCTCCAGTACTCGGGCGCCATCTGGTACCCGATGGTCTACGACGAGCCCGAGGACGTGAAGCAGGAGCTGGCCACGGCCAAGGTCGAGTCACAGTTCGGGCGGGCCCTCCGCTACGTCGAGGCCGTCGGTGCCCGCGTGGTCGTCCCTTCGGCCGGCCCTCCGTGCTTCCTCGACCCGGAGCTGTTCGGGTTGAACGTCGTGACCGGCGACGAGATCTCGATCTTCCCCGATGCCACGGCGTTCCTCGAGCGGCTCGACAAGGACGACATCGACACCGGTGTGCTGGTCGTCCCGGGCACGACGGTGGAGGTCACGCCGGGCACCGTGACGGTCCGCCATCCGCAGGCCGACGACGAGGTGGCCGCCATCTTCTCCGACAAGGCGGCCTACCTCCGCGGCTATCAGCGCGATTGGCAGCCGTGGCTCGAGGCGACCAAGGCGGCGTGGCCGGCGCCGCAACCCGACCTCGCCGGGCGGTTGGCGGCGTGGTGGGAGCCGCTCCTCGCCACGGCACCGTCGCTGCGCGCCGCCATCGACGACGCCTGCCTCATCCGCAGCGGCGACGAGACGGTGCTGGTCGACTTCACCGCCGGCACCGTCCGACCCCACGCCGGCGAGCCGTACGCCTTCTCGTTCGACCTGCCCCGCCCGCTGGTGGAGCGGGTCGTCGCCGATCGGGCCGTCGACTGGTCGAACTCGTTGTTCCTGTCGCTGCGGTTCCGCGCCTGGCGGGCCGGCGAGTTCAACGAGTACTTGTACAACTTCTTCAAGTCGCTCTCCCCCGAGCGGATGGCCCGCGCCGAAACCGAGGCCGCGGCCAAGCACGCGGCGCGTTACCAGCCGGCCGAGGAGATCGAGCTCGACGGCTACGTCATGGAGCGATATTGCCCGCACCGGCGGGCTGACCTGTCGGTGTTCGGCAGTATCGACGACGGCGTGCTGACGTGCGCGCTGCACGGCTGGCAGTTCGACCTCGAGACCGGCGCCTGCCTCACCGCCGACGACCGGCGGCTTCGCGTCCGGCGCGCCGAACCGGCGTCATAACCCGGCGTCGCGTCCGTCTCCTCTTTGTCAAAGGAGACGCACATGACACGCGCCAGCATCCCAAGACGCCAGCCCCCGACGCCGTCGGTCCCCGAGCTCCTCACCCGGTGGGGTCAGAAGCTGTTCCCTCGCGTCAGCCTCGAGCACCCCGCCGTGTCCGAGACGGCCCGTGAGCTGGCCCGCACCCTCGTCGAGGACCCCGACGAGGTGCCGGGCGCCGTCGAGCGCTTCGCCCGGCGGATGGGCACGCACGGCTGGAGCCTCGTCGACGTGGCCAACTGGGTGGCCCGGCTGGCCGACGCCGCCGGACCGGCCGGTGCCCGGCTGCGGACCTTCGACATCGGCATCGCCGTCGGCCAGGGATGGTCGGCCAGCGTCCTGCACGGCCTCGCCGACGACGCCATCACCGACGCTTTGACCGGCCTGTCGACCCTGCCCGTGCTCGGGCTCCGGCTGCAGCAGGTCCACGACCAGTGCCGGGCCCTGGGCCTCGACCCGCGCGACGTCTACACGCTCGTGGTGATCGACGTCGACGTGGCCGGACGGCCGCCGCTGTTCCGCGACGCCACACGCGTCGTCGTGGCCGACCGGGTGGCGGCATCGTTCTGCACCGGCGAAACGGTGTGCGCGACCGGCGGGCCGATCGTGGTGCTGGCGAGCCGCGTCCCTGCCCTCG
>DASXAI010000445.1:0-23383 GCA_036406775.1 Acidimicrobiales bacterium | reverse complement strand
GAGCTTGGCGAGGTTGCCCTTGTAGGCGTCGGTGTCGCACTTGGCGCTCTCGTCGTACGAGAGCAGGCTGCCGCCGCCGCCTGCGGCTGCCGTCGTGGTGGCGCCGCCCGCCGCCGCCGCCGTTGTCGTCGCCCCGGCCGTGGTGGCCGGTGCGGCCGTGGTGGCCGCGGCCGTGGTGGCAGTCGAACTACCGGAGTTGTCCCCGCCGCACGCCGCTGCGACGAGCCCGGCGGATGCCAACACGATGAGCGCGCCAATGCGCTTGGATCGTTTCATGCACTCCCCCTGGTTGATGGAAGAACCTCGACGGTAATGCACGCGCCGAGGGCGAGTTGACAAGACGCCAACGATCGTCACGCGCCCGTCACACGCTGCTCGATGGGCTCGCGCCAGGGCGGGGGGTGCGGGGGGCAGAGGCTCTGCCGGAGCCCCCTGCCGGCCGGTCGATCCAGCTTGGCTGGTCGGCCGGCGAAGGGCATTCGTGCCGGCCGGAGGCCGACGCCTTAGCTTCGAGCGGAAAGGCTTCGCCTTTCCGCTCGACTGTCAGACCCGGAAATTCGTGAACTGCCAGACGTCGTCGCGGTCGAAGGCGCGGCCGTTGTAGGCGTCGAAGTGGCCCGCTCGGGTGCGCAGCGGGTCCCAGTCGACGGGCCCCGACCAGCACGTGCCGAGGTAGGGATAGGCGACGTCCATCACGGTCCGCCACGGGAGCTCGTCGGGCACCCGCAGGCCCTCGCGGGGCGCGTCGATCATCCACCGCACCGCACCCACCACCGACGCCGCCACCTGGAGCGTCGTGGCGTTCTGGTGCGGGATGAGCGCCCTCGTCTCCTCGATCGACAGGAGGCTCCCGGTCCACCACGCCGTGTACGGGTGGCCCATCAGCAGCACGCCGAGCTGGTCCTGACCGGAGACGATCTCGTCGCCCATGATCCGCTGGCGCGACTGGAGGTCGAACTGGCGCATCTCGAGCTCGACCATCGACAGCACCGCCACGTCGGCGGGGCAGTAGGCGTAGTGCACCGTGGGCCGGTACACGGGCCGGCCGTCGTCCCACACGGTGAGGTGGTCGCAGATCGTGAACGCCTCGCCGTGGCGGATGACCATGCCCACGATCTCCCCGCACGGCACCCACGACCGCACCCACGTCTTGCACGCCATCTGGGCCAGGCAGATCTGGTTGCCCGGGCCGTCACCAGCGTGCTGGAAGGCGTTGGCGGGCATGCGATTCTCGTGCGTCCCCCACCCCATCTCCGCGGGAGCGATGCCCTCTTCGTAGAAGCCCTCGATCGACCACGTGTTGACGAACTCGTTGACCTCCTTCGGTCGGTCGGTGATCTGCGTGTCGCGCTCGGAGATGTGGATCACCTTGACGCCGAGCAGCCGTGACAGGTCGTTGTACCGGAGGTCGGCCAGCGCCGACTCGACGGCCGGGGCGTCGCCGACCCTGTCCTCCTTCAGCGCCAGCGCCGCGATCTCCTCGAGCGCTTGCTTCGTGAAGTGCGACACGAGCCCGGGATTGGCGCCGTGCTCGACGACGGCGGACGGGCCCTTGTTGTCGCCCCAACGGGCGATCATGCGCCGCAGATCCATGTGCCGCACGTACAGCGTGCGGTCACGAGGATGGGTGGTGGCGGCGTCGGCGTACGGATCCCACAGCTCGGTGGACGTGTTGACGTACCGCACGCCGTGATGGCGGCACCAGTCGACGATCGTGCACGTGTCGATGTTCCACGCCAGGTCGAGGCAGATGTCGCCGGGGCCGAGCCGCGCCGACAGCTCGGCGTCGAGGTTCTCGGGCGTGATCTGGCCCATCTCGTACCGCGCGCCGGTGGCCAGGGCGTCCGCGATGCGGTCGCGGTTGTCGACCATGTCGAACACCGTGATGCTCGACGGTGGCACGTCGAGTTCCTTCAGCAGCAACGGCACCGTGCACTGCGACACCGAACCGCACCCGATCACCAGGATCCGACCCGGCAGCTCCATCGATCACCTCCGTGGGGGGACGAAGCAGCCTAGGCGCGCCCACCCCACGCGTTGCTGTCGCTAGGAGGTGATGCTCAGCCCGGTGTCGAGGTCGAAGAAGTGTGTACGCGCGGTGTCGACAAAGAGCTCGATGCGGTCACCGGCACCGACTCGCGTGCGGGGTCCGAAGCGGGCCACGAACGGCGTGCCCTCCTGCTCGAGCACCCCCACGAGCTCGTCCGCGCCGGCGTCGGCGGCGAGCTCCTTGGCGTGCTCGGTCTCGACCTTGGGGGCGTCGACGGTGAAGTGCACGACGACCTCCGACCCGAGCGCCTCGGTGAGAAGGACGGAGGCGTGCAGGCGCTGGTCGGCCGGCGCGTCGGGCTTCTCGTCCACGTCGTACATGTCCTCGGGCCGGATGCCCACGGCGACCGAGCGGCCGTCGTAGCCGCGCAGGGCCGGCCGCGCCGACACGTTGGCCGGATCGACGTGCACCCGCTCCTCGCCGACGATGGCCCACACCGTGCCGTCAGAGACCTCGATGCGCCCCTCCACCATGTTCATGGGCGGCGACCCGATGAAGCCGGCGACGAACAGGTTCATGGGATGGTCGTAGAGCGTCTGGGGGGCGTCGACCTGTTGCAGCACGCCCTTGCGCATCACGGCCACCCGATGGCCCATCGTCATGGCCTCGACCTGGTCGTGGGTGACGTAGATGGTGGTGACACCCATGTCCTGCTGGAGCTTCGCGATCTCCGAGCGCATCTGGACGCGCAGCTTGGCGTCGAGGTTCGAGAGCGGCTCGTCCATCAGGAACGCCTTCGGGTTGCGGACGATGGCGCGGCCCATGGCCACCCGCTGACGCTGGCCGCCCGACAGCTCCTTGGGCCGGCGGTCGAGCAATTCCTCGAGGCCGAGCATCTTGGCCGCCCGGTCGACCTGCTTGCGGATCTCCTCCTTCGGCACCTTCCGGAGCTTCAGGCCGAAGGCGATGTTGTCGGCGACCGTCATGTGGGGGTACAGGGCGTAGCTCTGGAACACCATGGCGATGTCGCGATCACGAGCCATGACCTCGTTCATCCGGACCCCGTCGATCCGCAGCTCACCCTCGGTGATGTCCTCGAGCCCGGCCACCATCCGCAGGGCCGTCGACTTGCCGCACCCGGACGGCCCGACGAGCACCAGGAACTCGCCGTCGAGGACGTCGAGGGTCAGGTCGTGTACGGCCGTGTACCCGTTGGGATAGGTCTTGCCGATGTGGTCGAGCGCCACTTCTGCCATCAGTGCCTCCGCGTCCCTCGTGCCCCGGCTCCCCCCAGCCGCCAGCCCCACTCTGCCACAGGACGTCGCGCGGCACGACCGGCGGCCGACCTTTCGACCGGCTACGTTCTGCGGATCAGTACCCGGCTCGCCGACCTTCCCGCACCCGACGCGGCCGTCGCCGTCACCGTCCCGACCGAGACAGCAACCCGGCCGTCGCGCGTCTGGATGCGGTGGCTCCGGCGTGTTGCCATCGGCTTCGTCGCGTTCATGGTGGCCGGCAACGTGCTCATCCTCGCCACGTCCTTCGTGATGGCCCGACTGGTCGACAGCACGCCTCCCGCGACCGTGGTGCCGGGCGTCAACCACCTCGGCGTCGTGGACGGCCGGGTGTGGCGCGGTTCGGCACCGTCGTCACTGGCTGGCTACGAGGCCCTGGCCGCCGCCGGCGTCACCACCATCGTCGACCTGCGGGCCGAACCCGGCTCGGCGGCGGAGGACGACCCGATCCGCGCCCTCGGACTCGACGTGGTGCACATCCCGCTGCCCGACGGCCAGACCCCGAACCAGGCCGAGCTGGACGAGTTCCTCGCCGTCGTGCGCGAGTCCAGCGGCACTGTCTTCCTCCACTGCGCCGCCGGCGTGGGCCGCACTGGCAGCATGGTCGCCGCCTATCTGGTGGCCACCGGTCAGGCCAACGGGTTCGAGGTCACGGCCCGCAATCTGGCCATGGGGCCGCCGTCGTTGGAGCAGCTGGCCTTCAGCCTCGGTCTCGATGGGCCGCGCATCGGCCATCCGCCGTTGCCCGTGGTGGCCATCAGCCGCCTGCTCGACGCGCCGCGGCGGATGTGGAGCATCTGGGGCTGACGCGTCGTCAGCCCGCTGCGAAGGTCTTGATCGAGAGCACGTCGCCCCGGACCCGGTCGATCGTCGCGTCCTCGAGGCACCCCTCGATGCGCTTGCGGCCGTGATCGCCGAGGCCCGGCGTCAGGATCGCGGTGGCCGTGCCGGTCGGGTCGACGTCGACCGACACGCTCTGGTTCGAGACCGTCTGCGCGCACGTGTACCACAGGGCGCGCGCTGACCGATCGGCGGGCTGCTCCGCGTCGTAGGTGTCGACGTCGAAGACGACCCGGGTGGTGGTGCCAGCGACGAGGGCGTCGGGACGGTTCTGGGCCCGGTCACCGAGGGCGTCGACGGCCGCCGCTGCCAGCACGGCGAGGAGGAGGATCACCAGCGCGGCACGCACGGCTCACCGCACCTGGGGTCGTTGCAGCAGGTCGAGGGCGTCGTCGTCGGCACCGAGGAAGCCGCCGGCCGGCGGGGCCAGCGCCGCCAGTTGGCGGGCGAGGCCGTCGGTGCTGTTGCCCCGCTGCGTGAAGCGGGCGATCCGCTCC
This sequence comes from Acidimicrobiales bacterium, assembly GCA_036406775.1. Taxonomy (GTDB): domain Bacteria; phylum Actinomycetota; class Acidimicrobiia; order Acidimicrobiales; family Ilumatobacteraceae; genus DASXAI01. Next base: position 18,761 of record DASXAI010000445.1, on the reverse strand, counting down.
ACCAGCCAGGCCAGCCCACTGATGAGCACACCGGCCCCCAGGAGGATCGGGACGAAGACGTTGAAGCCGTTCGTCTTCACGAGCCACGAGAAGTGGCCGTCGCTGGACGGGGCCGCATCGAGGTGGGCACGGATCCGCTCCGTGCGGGCCGAGACCGTGTCGACCCGGCGCCGCAGGTCGTCGAGCTTGGCGATGACGAACAGCGTCCCGAGGGCGACTTCGGCGCCGACCATGACGATGCCGGCGACGAGGGCTCGGTTCCACTCCCACCAGAAGAGATAGGCGAAGAAGTACCAGGCGGCCGCCACGAGGGTGACCGACACGAGCACAACGCCAATGCGACGTGCCGTCATGATGCACCTCCGATCTGGTCCACGAGACGGACGGCGCCCGTGGAGCCGTCGACTTCGACCATCGCGTCGTGGGCGAACTCGTCAGTGGCACCGGGCCGGGCGACCACCGTCGGGACGCCGTGCTCGCGGGCGAGGATGGCGAGATGGCTGAGGGCGCTCCCGGTCTCGGCCACCAGGCCGCTCAGCACCGGGATCACCGCCGCCAGCCGCGGGTCGAGGGTGGCGACGACGAGCACCGTGCCGGGCTCGGCGTCGGCCGGGTCGAAGCGCACCCGGCCCCGGCCCAGGCCCCCACCGACCGGGGTCCCGCCGCTCTTCGAACCATCCGCGACGGCGACCGGGGTGCCGTCGGCGGCGAGCCGGAACGCGCCGGGAAGCCCCGCCCGGCGGTCGGTGTCGGACCGCTCGACCGTGACGGGAGCCTGCTGGCGGACGAGGGCCTGGAGTTGTTCGAACCGGAGCGTGCGGACATCGGCGGGCTCGGGCAGCAGCTTCGTGGCGGCGGCACGGCGGCCCAGTTCGCTGGCGGCCCGGGCCATGAGCTCCTGCACCCAGCGCACACGGAGGCGCAGCGCTTCGCGCACGACGCCCTGCATCGTGGGATCGAGGGCGCCCACGGATGAAGCGAGGGAGGCGGGGATCTCGGGCAGCTTGTCGTGGGGTGGGATGGCGGGAGGGAGCAACGCCAGGACCACCGGATCGCGGGCGACGAGATCGGCCGGGGCCACGTTCTCGGCGCGGGCCTGGCGCACGGCCGCCAGGGCGAGGCCGGCGGCGGTGACCGACGGGTCAGGGTCGAGCAGCATGCCGGCCAGCGCTTCGTAGCCGTGCAGGCCGCGGAGCGCTTCCTGACCGTTCGCCAGGATGCGCAGCAGGTCGTTCGACCGCAGGCCGCCGAGGGCGGGGACGGCCAGGAGATCGCGGTCGATCTCCTCGATGAGGTCGCGCGACAGCGCCGGGAGGGCGGGGCCGAGGCGGCCGACACGCCACGCCGCCCGGAGACGACGGATGGCGGGGCGGAAGTCGAGGAGGCGGACGATGGCCCGTCGCTTCGGGCGCAGGCCGAGCAGGCCGAGATCGGCGGCGACGCGACCGTCGATCGCGATGACGAGCGGCGCCCGGCGCAGACGCCGGCCCGGCGCCGTGCCGACGATCGCCAACGCCTGGCGCAGACCGTCGCGCAGCGGGTCGAGCCAGAGGTCCTGCTCGAGCGGCGTCAGTGGATCGGGAAAGGTCTCGGCGACGGGACCCGGGCCGTAGACGGGTCCGGACGTGGGCCCGTGCAGCGTCGTGATGGGACGCGACTGGAGCAGCCACAGCTGGCCGTCGCCATCAATGGCCCATTCGATGTCCTGCGGCCGGCCGTTGAGCGCCTCGAGGCGGCGGGCCAAGGCCATCAGGTCGCGGAGTTGGCCGCGGTCGGGGCCGTCGTCGCTCGATGCCTCGACGACGTGCCCGCGTCCCTTCAGCACCGCGTTCCAGCCGTCGGTGCGTCCGCTGACCAGCGCGTCCGGGCCGCCGGCGACGGCGGAGATCCGCATACGGCCGGCTCGCTCGGTGACCGGATCGACGCCGAAAAGGACGCCACCCCAAGCCGGCTCGAGGAACGGCTGCACGAGGACAGCCATCTCGCCGACGTCTGTCGCGACAGCCGCGGCGGAACGGCGCACGTCGTCGACGGCCTCGACGAAGGCTCGCCAGCCATGGACGTCGAGGCGCGACACGAACAGGCCGGCCATCGAGCTGTTGTCTCCGTCCTCCACCGTGGCCGAGGACCGCACGACCAGCGATCGCTCGCCGTGGTTCGACAGGGCCTGCCACGCGTCGCGGAGGCCGTCGTGGCCCACGCCGTCGAACGCGGTCGTGACGACGAAGCCAGGCAGCACGGCAAGGCCGGCGCCACGGGCTCGGGCGAGGGCGGCGGCCTTGGCCCCGGCGAGCGCGGGTTCGACCGCGCCCGGGTGGTCGAGCCCGACGACGATCGGGCGGCGCTGACCGGCGCCGCTCGACAGGCCGAGCGCTACACCGATCGGTTCCGTGGATTGATGCGTCATTGCATCCCCCTCGAACGATCTCTGTAGTACCCACGAAACAGACGCGACATAGGACATGTTCCCGGTTCGAATGTGACGCTTGACCGTGGTGGTGGTCAGCTGCGGACGAGGGGTCAGTACGCCGTCGCGCCGCGTGTGGTTCGGGCTGCGACAGGCGTCACAGCAGGTTGCCGAACAAATAGATGAGGAGGCCGGCGAGTCCGCCCACGACCGTGCCGTTGATGCGGATGAACTGCAGGTCGCGTCCGACGACGAGCTCCAGACGGTCGGCCGTGTCCTCGGGATCCCAGCGCTCGACCGTGGCGGCGATGTACTCAGCGACGCGTTCGCCGTGCTGCGTCGTGATGGTCGCGACGGCGTCGACGAACCAGCTGTCGACCGTCTCCTGGAGGTGGGGATCGTCGCGCAACCGCGAGCCGGCCGACGCCAGCGCGTCTCCGAGATGGGCGCGGAGCTGCGAGTCGGGACGGCGCGCCGCCTCCACCAACCGGTCGCGCACGTCGGCCCACACGGAGCCGGCCCACGCTTGCACCCGCGCATGGTCGAGGAGTTGCTCCTTGCGCGCCTCGATCTGAGCGATGAGCTCGGGGTCGTTCCGGAGCCGGTCGACCAGATCCCGCAACTGGGCGTCGATCTCGTGGCGCAGCGGGTGGTCCGGGTCGGCCACGACGTCGGCGCTCAGCTCCTGGGCGCGGGCGAAGACCCGCGTGAAGATGCGGTCGTCGACGGGACCGGGGATCCACCACGGCAGCTGGCGGCGGAGGCGGAGCTGGAGGTCGTCGCGGTTCTCGTCGAGGTAGCGGACGATCACCCGCAGCACGGCGTCGACGGCTGTGTCCTGGTAGCCCTCTGCGATAGCGATCTCGATGGCGCGCGCCACGATGGGCGCGGCCGGCGTGCGGCGGATGCGTTCGATGATGGCCACCCGCACCGCATCCGAGAGCTCCTCGTCGTCGAGAACGTCGGGCAGTCCCGACAGCAAGGTGCCCATCGATGCACCGACGCGCTGGGCGTTCTCCGGTTCCGACAGCCACGCTCCCATGCGACGGGCCGGGGCGGCGTCGCGGACCCGTGCCGCGACGAGCTCAGGCGAGAGGAAGTTCTCCTGCACGAACGAGCCGAGGACGCGACCGATGCGGTCCTTGTTGGCCGGGATGATCGCGGTGTGCGGGATCGGCAGGCGCAACGGATGACGGAACAGGGCCGTGACGGCGAACCAGTCGGCCAAGGCGCCCACCATCGCCGCCTCGGCCGTGGCCCGAATCGGTGCGAGCCACGTCACCGAGTCCTCCAGCGATCGAGTCACCAGGTAGACCGCGGCCGCCGCGACGAGGAACGACGTGGCCACGAGCTTCATTCGGCGGAGCGCCGCCCGCCGTTCGGCCTCCTCGGGCCGCGTCGCGACGCTCAGCGTCCGAGCCTCGACCGAAGGGCCGCGGCCTGACTCCGCAATGTCGTCTCGGCCACCGGCTCGGCGGTGAAGATCGTCTCCCAGACGAGGGGTCCGCCTGGTGCCGGGTCGTCGAGATAGCGGGGCACGACGTGCGTGTGGAGATGGGGGACGTAGTTCCCGAGCGTGAAGAAGTTGAGCTTCACCGGCTGGAACTCGTCGCGCACGGCGCGGGCCACGGCGAGCACGTCCTGCCAATACCCCGCGGCGTCGGATGGCGACAGATCGGTCGGCTCGGCGACGTGTCCGTGGCGCCAGACGACCACGCAATAGCCGGGGAGGCGGCTGCGCCGTTCCAGCCCCACCTCGGCGAAGGGCAACGGCGCGACGGCGACGACGTACTCGTTGTCGCCGCGGCCGAGGCCGGCGCACATGCTGCAGTCGTGCCCGGCCAGCCGCTCGGCCCAGTCGGCGGGCCAGGCCCGATCACTCATGGCGCCGGACGGTATCGGGCGGTCAGCGACGGCTCGCCGTCACACCGCCGCACACGTAGACGACCTGGCCGGTGACGTAGCGGGCGGCGTCGGAGACGAGGAACGACACGACGTCGGCGACGTCGTCAGGCGCCCCGACGCGACCCATCGGCACCATCCGGGCGCGCGCCGCCAGCCGGTCGCCCTCGTAGGCGGGCGCCGACCCCTCGGTGAGCACCGAGCCCGGGCCGACCGCGTTCACCCGGATGCCGGATGATGCGAGCTCCTGGGCCGCCTGGCCGGTCAGCTCCTCGATGGCGGCTTTCGAGGCCGAGTAGATGCCGACACTCGGTGCCCGCATGGCCGCCGCCACCGATGAGAAGTTCACGATCGAACCACCGCCGTTGGCCGCGATCAGGGGTGCGAAGGCCTGGATGCACCAGAGGGTGCCGAGCAGGTTGACGTCGAGGACGTCGTGGGCGTCCTGCGGCGTGATCGACATCAGGTCCGAGTAGCGCCAGATGCCGGCGTTGTTCACGAGGACCTGGATCGGTCCGATCTCGCCGGCCACTGCCAAGACCCGGTCGCGATCGCGGACATCGACCGTATGGGAGGTGCCGCCCACCTCCTTGGCGGTGGCGACGGCAGCATCGCCGTTGCGATCGAGGGCGACGACGGTGAAGCCGTCGGCCGCGAGCCGCACCGCCGTCGCTTTGCCCAGCCCCTGCCCTGCTCCGGTCACTACTGCTGTCGCCATCGCCGGCAGCGTATGTGCCTCGGACGCGCCGGCTCTGCCAAGCTCGTCGGCATGGACGCCCTGCCGCCGAAACCGATACCTGTCCCCGACGAGCAGTCGGCGGGGTTCTGGTCAGCGGCGGCCGAGCACGTTCTGGCCATCCAGCACTGCGAGGCGTGCGGTCGGGCTGCGCATCCGCCGGTGATGGTGTGCGGTCACTGCCACGACCCGGAACGTCGGTTCCGGTTCGAGCCGGTGCGGGGCTCGGGTCGGGTGAAGACGTGGACCGTGATGCGCCAGGCGTTCCTGCCCGGCTTCGCGCCCGACGTGCCCTACGCCGTCGCCGAGATCGAGCTCGACGACGCCGACGTCCGGATCATCGGGCGCCTGCATGGGCCCGCACCCGACGGCCTCACGATCGGTGCGCCGGTGTCGGTGTCGTTCGACGACGTGGGCGCGGGCCTCGCCGTCCCCGTGTTCGCGCTGGCTGCGTCCTGATGGCCGCTCGATTGCGGGCCAGCCGTCAGGTCGCCATCGTCGGCGCCGCGCAGAGCGCGTTCCAGCGGCGCACCGACGTGCCCCTCGGCGCCCTCACCCTGCAGACGTGTCTGGCCGCCATCGCCGACGCCGGCTTGGAGCCGGGTCAGATCGACGGCTTCACGACGGGCGCCATCTTCCCGTCCAGTGCCGGGCTCAGCCTCGTCGACGGCGTGCACATCGTGACGTCCGACTGGCTCGTGCAGCAGCTCGGCGCCGAGCCGCGGTGGCTGTGTGGCTTCCAGGGCGTCGGGCAGATCCCGGGTTCAGTGATCCTGGCTGCCGGCGCCATCGCCACCGGCGCGGCCGACTACGTCGTGATGCACCGCGCCATGTACAACCCGCCGACGGCGTACCACGAGAACCCGATGACCGAAGCGCCCGGCGGGGCGCAATGGGATGCGCCGCAAGGACTGTGGGGACCGCCGTCGGAGATGGCGCTGGCCTACATGGAGTACCAGCAGCGCTACGGGGCCACCCGAGAGGACATGGCCAACGTCGTGGTGGAGGCTCGCCGCAACGGCGCCCAGATCCCGTGGTCGGCTTTTGCCGGCCGGCCCATCACCGTCGACGACTACCTCGAGTCGCGCATGATCGCCGAGCCGATGTCGGTGCTCGACTGCGACATGCCGGTGACGGGCGTCGGCGCCTTCGTGCTCACCAGCGCCGAGCGCGCCCGTGACCTTCCGCACCGGCCGGTGTACGTGGCGGGGTGGGCGCAGGGCCGCTGGCGCTCGCCGTTGTCGGCGCACTACTTCACGCTCGACGACATGGTCGAGGGTGGTGCGCGCGTGGCCGCCACGTTGTGGGAGAACAGCGGTCTCCACCGTGACGACGTCGACGTGCCCCAGCTCTACGACGGCTTTTCGCCGTTCATCTACTTCTGGCTCGAGGCGCTCGGATACTGCCCGCGGGGCGAGGCCTTCCGGTTCGTGGGCGACGGCGGGATCCGCACCGGCACCGGGCTGCCCGTGCTGTCGGGGGGCGGCGCCCTCGGCAACGGCCGCATGCACGGCGTACCGCAGATGCTGGAGTGTTACCTCCAGCTGTCGCGCCGGGCCGGCGAACGCCAGCTGCCTCGGGCCGACGTCGGCCTGGCGTGCCAGGCGGCCCCGAACTTCGGCGGCGTCGTCGCCTACACGTCCGAGCCGGCCTGACGCGCGTTCCACCCCTGCCGATGTGACGGTTTTGCCCGCTATGCGTCGGTTTCCGTCACATCGGCCCGATGGTGGGTCTCGCCGGGGGCGGTCCGGTAGTCGCCGAAGGCCCGGTCGCGCTCGTCGAGCGCGGCGGTCACCCCTTCGCGCAACCGGGCGAAGTACTGCCGGCTCGACCGCTGGTGGAAGCCAAGCGCGTTGAGCTCAGCGGTCGACCGCAGGCCGTCGCGGATGCCCATCGCCTCCATGGCCCGGTGGACGACCCGCTTGTTCAACGCCTGCAGATCCGGCGGCACGTTGGCCACTCGAAGCGCGATGCGCACGACCGCATCGTCGAGCTCGGCCGCCGGGAAGGCCCGATTGGCGAACCCGCTCGCCACTGCCTCCAGGCCGGTCATGGAGTCGCCCGTCAGCATGGCTTCCATGGCCCGGCGCAGCCCGAGCAGCCATGGCTGCCACGCCATGTCGGGTGAGCTCATGAGCCGCACCGGCGGGTACCCGATCTGGGCGTCCTCGGCCACGTAGACGAGGTCGCACGCCGTCGCCAGTTCGGTGCCGCCGGCGAGGCAGTAACCGTGCACCTGGGCGATGATCGGCGTGGCCATGTCCCACATCTCGAACCAGCCCTGGAGGACATGGCGGGCCCAGGCACCGTCGGCCGGCGAGAGCGGCCACGGGTGCACCTCGTTCGGATCCTGGCTGAGGTCGTAGCCGGCCGAGAAGCACGGCCCGGCGCCGCGGATGATGACGACGCGCACGTCGCGGTCGGCGTCGGCGGCCCGAAGGGCGTCGAAGACCTCGCCGCGCAGCCGGTGTGACAACGCGTTGCGCTTCTCGGGCCGGTTGAGCGTGAGCCGGCGCACGCGCTCCGCCGGCTCATCGACGAGCAAGACATCGTCCATCACGCCTCCGATCGCCATCCACGCACCAAGTATCGGCTTTCGCGTCGTCGTATGTACCGCTGCGGTACATCCGCCGTCGTGGATTCGTGACAAGCTTGCTTGACACCGCGGCCGTGACAAGCTAGCTTGACATCGTGAAGAACCGGGTGCGAGGGCTACGGCTGCACGCCACGCTCTCGCAGGCCGAGCTGGGCGACGCCCTCGGCGTGTCGCGGCAGACGATCAACTCCATCGAGACGGGCCGCTACGTGCCCTCGCTGCCGCTGGCAATCGCACTCGCCCGGTTCTTCGAGAGCACCGTCGAAGAGATGTTCCAACCGGCCGCAGAGGAGCGCACACGATGACAGACACGATCCGGCGTGGGCACCGGGGTGCGGCGGCCGCCGTGCTGCTGGTGGGCGGCATCGCCGTCGCCGTGGCGACGTGGGCCAACGGGCAATACGGATGGGCGATCACGGCCCTCGCCATCTACGCCGCGCTGGCCGCAGGTGCGTTCGTGTGGGCGGGCCGAAGAACCGATATCGGGCCATCATCCAGATCGGCCGGACCGGTAACCCTGGCGTGTACGGCCTGTTCTGCCTCATCGCAGCCGCGGCCTACACGGTGAGCTTGGTGATGCTGCGCCGGCGCCGGTGAGCACGCCCGTGATCAGCGCCGTTGTGTTCGACCTCGACGGCGTCCTCATCGAGTCCGAGCGGCTGTGGGACGAAGCCCGGCGGGAGGTGGTGGCCGAGCACAACGGCACGTGGCGGGACGGTGCCACGGCTGCGATGCAAGGGATGAGCTCGCCTGAATGGTCGTCTTACCTCCACGACGATCTCGGCGTCGACCTGGCGCCGGATCGCATCGTCGCGCTGGTGATCGAGCAACTGTTCGAGCGCTACGACCGCGGGTTGCCGCTCGTCCCCGGGGCCATGGACGCCGTGCGGCGCGTCGGGCGGCGCTGGCCCCTCGCGCTGGCGTCGTCGGCCAACCGGGTCGTCATCGACAAGGTGCTCGCCGTCGCCCGCCTTCAGGACGCCTTCCAGGTCACCGTGTCGTCAGAAGAGGTTCCCCGCGGCAAGCCGGCGCCCGACGTCTACCTCGAGGCCGTCCGCCGGCTCGGCCTCCCGCCGAACAACTGCGCCGCCGTCGAGGACTCGGCCAACGGCATCCGCTCGGCCGTCGCCGCCGGTCTCCACGTCGTCGCCGTCCCGAACCACGACTTCCCGCCGCCCGCCGGCGTCCTGAAGACAGCCGACGCCGTCGTGCCCACCGTGGACCAGCTCACCGTCGAACTGTTCGAGGGTCTCGGACGCAACGAGCGCCAGACTGGGTCGGGGTCCGGTGCATGACGCTGCAACGTGGCGTACATGCGCGTCTTACGGTTCCGTATCCTGCTGGCGAGGGCGGGAGCGATGCTGACCTAGCAGCACAGGGGGGTGGCTTGACGAGGGCGCTGCGGCGTACGAACCTGTGCCTAGCTGGTCGACGCGGACCGACTGACAGGGGGTTTCGACGCGTCAGGTGGCCGAGACGTTGCTCGGCCAGATCGAGAAGGGTCGGCTCGCGCCAGCTCCATACACGGAAGTAGGGGGAATCGATGCGAAGGCACACGCGCGTCGCGTTTGGTGCTGTGGTGGCAGTGTCAGCTCTGCTCGCCGCCGCCTGCGGGAGTGACAACAAGAGCAGCAGCAGCGCCACGACGGCAGCGGCCGCAGGGGGTGCTGCCACCTCGGCGGCAGGGGGAGCGGCCACATCGGCGTCGCAGTCCAAGTACCCGCCCATCCCCGATGGCCCGATCGTGTTCGGCGTGTCGACGCCGCTCACGGGCGCGCAGGCGGCGTTCGGTACCACGACCGAAAAGGCGTTCACCAACGTGACGTTGAAAGCGTTCAACGCCGCGCACCCCAACGGCATCGACGGTCATCCGATCAAGATCGAGGTCAAGGACGACGCGAGCGATGTGACCCAGGCCGTCAACGTGGCCAACCAGTTCGTGTCGGAGAAGGTGGCGGCGATGATCACGATGTCCACCAACCCGGCGGCGACGCCCCAGCAGATCGCCATCTTCAACAAGAACAAGGTCCCCATGTTCTCGTCCCGCGGTGACAAGGACTTCACCGACACCTCGAAGTGGCCGTACTTCTTCGGCATCGGGGCGTCGAACCCGCAGGAGGAGGAGGTGACGGCGAAGTGGATCGCCGCCCACCCGGAGATCAAGACCATCGGAGTGCTCACCGACAACACCCCGTCGACGACCGAGGTGCTCAACGGCATCACCGACCAGCTGAAGACGGTGGCGCCGTCGGTCAAGATCACCCCGACCGTGGCGGTCGCGCCCGGTGCGGTCGACGTGTCGACGCAGATCGCCCAGCTGAAGAGCGCGAACCCGGACCTGTTGTACGTGAACCTCGGCTACGCGTTCGGCCCGGTGTGGCAGGCGATCAAGACGGCGAACTGGAGCCCGAAGATCCTCACCAGCGCCGGCGCCTGGTACGACGGCTTCGACGCCATGAGCGGCCTGGCCGACAACGCCGTCGCCTACTACGTCACGTGCCAGAAGCAGGACCACCCGCCGTTCACGAAGGAGCTGACCGACCTCATGGACGGCTACGCCACCGTGTTCGGGACGTCGAGCACCAACTACCTCACCTTCGTCTCGAACGACAGCGCACCCCTCGAGCTGTTCGCGGCCGCGGCCGAGAAGATCCACTCGATCGACCCCGACGCCATCAAGGCAACGATCGAGTCGGCCGGCCCGCAGGGCTTGTACGGCGGGACGCTGACGTACAACTACACGCCGACCAACCATTTCGGCATCACCGGCGACGCCGGAGCCGCCGCCTGCCACATGAACACGTTCACCGACCCGACGTACCGGATCCCGATCATCGCCACCTGATACCGGTCGACACGCGGCCCCACATCTTCCACGCCGTCGAGCAGATCCCTATAGGGTCCGGCTCGACGGACAGGAGGAACGGAGGAGCCGGCCATGCGGGCGTTCGTGTTCAGTGACTGGAAGACCTTCCCTACCCTCGAGGAGATCGACGTGCCCGAGCCGGGGCCGGGCGAGGTGCTCCTCAAGGTGGCCGGCGCGGGCGCATGCCACTCGGACGTGGCGATCTTCGACGAGTTCGAGTCGGACATCACGGGGTTCATGCCGCCGCCGTTCGTACTCGGGCACGAGACATCGGGCTGGGTGGAGGCGCTCGGCCCCGGGGTGAGGGGCCTCGAGGTCGGAGCGCCGTACCTGGTGTACGGGCCGATCGGGTGCGGCCACTGTCCGGCGTGCTCGCGAGGCCAGGACACCTATTGCGAGCATCCGGAGGACGTCGGCTTCCTCGGCACGGGGCTGGGGCGCAACGGCGGGATGGCCGAGTACATGACGGTGCCGGTCCGCAACCTGGTGGGCCTGGGCGACGCCGATCCGGTCGCCGCCGCGCCGCTGGCCGATGCCGGCCTCACGCCGTACCACGCCATCAAGATGGCCCTTCCCCGCCTGGCCGGGGGCGGCAAGCACGCTGTCGTCATCGGCCTCGGCGGACTGGGACTCGTGGCCGTGCAGATCCTGGCGGCCATCACGGGCGCGCAGGTGATCGCCACCGACGTCAAGCCGAGGGCGATGGCCCGTGCTCGCGAGTTCGGCGCCGTCACCGTCGAGGGCGGCGCGGACCAGGTCGACCAGATCCGCGAGCTCACCGGCGGCAGGGGCGCGGACGCCGTCTTCGACTTCGTCGGCGCCGCGTCCACCATCGAGCTGGCCCAAGCCACGGTGGCGCAGCGGGGCGCGATGCAGATCGTCGGCATTGCCGCCGGGACGGTGCAGTGGAACTTCTTCGCCACTCCCTACGAGGCCACCCTCACCAACTCGTATTGGGGGACGATCGAGGAGCTCCACGAGGTCGTCGCCCTCTATCGGGCGGGCCAGATCACCCCGGACATCGAGCGGTTCACGCTCGACACTGCCCCCGAGGCCTATCGCCGCCTCCGTGACGGCGACCTCAACGCGCGCGCCGTCGTCATCCCCCACGCCTCGCCCCCCACCTCGCCGACGTGACGGTTTTGCCCGCCAGGCGTGCATTTCCGTCACATCGACGGGGGAAGCGCGGGCGTCAGGAGCCGATCTCGCCGGCCCGCACGCCGGGCAGCTTGCGATGGTCCCACGACACGATGCGTTCCGGGTGCACGATCACGGCCACACGCTCGGCCGCCAGGCTGGCGACGGTGGCCCGCACTTCGTCGTCGACCGCGCCGGCGGCGCGCTGGAAGAGGGCCAGACCGACTCCGACCGAGGTGTCGCGGTCAACGCCAAGTTCGGCCCGGCCGCACACCTGCACCGCTCGCAACTCGGCGAAGTGGCTGCCATCCTCGACCAGACAGGTGACACGAGGGTCCCGCCTGATGTTGGCCACTTTGCGCGACCGCGGATCGGTCCAGAAGGTCAACTCGCCGTCGAGGACGACGTACGACAACGGGACCACGTGCGGTGTCCCGTCGGGGTTGATGGTGCCGACATGGGCCCGGTAATTGGCGTCGAGGAAGGCGGCCACCTCATCGGACGACATGCACAGCATTTCGCGCGACGACATCGGTTCCCCCCTGCGGCGTCAGCTCTCGACGAAACGTAGCCGGAGCGCGGCTGGTCAGGGCGGCTGAGGGACGCCGATCAGCGGCGTCTTCACCGGCGCGGCCATACCGACGTAGACCACCAGGCCATCGCCGAACGGGTCGGTTTGCACCGGGACCTTGATCCAGTTGTTGGTGAGCCACAGGTTGCCAGCGGAATCGACCTGGACCCCGGTGTTGCGTTGGAGGCCGTCGAACGCGTATCCCGTGTCCGGCGGTGAGATCTCGGCCCCGACTGCGCCCTTCGGGCACGTGCTCACGCGGGCTCCGCACAGGTGCGAGAGCCGCTCGCCGCTGAAGTTGGCGACCCAGAGGTTGTCGTCTCCGTCGACAGCGATGCCCCACGGGATGGTCATGCCGGCTCCGCCGAAACGAGCCAGCGAGCCGCTGGGGCCGACCTCGACGACCGATCCGTGCAGGGCGGTTCCCGGCGCCGGCACCTGGAGCGTGTCGCTGGGGCTGCACGGGATCGGGATGACGCCCGAGTTGGTGACCCAGACGTTGCCGAGGCTGTCGCTGGCGGCGCCGAGCGGCAAGCTGAACGTCGTCGAGTCGCCGAACGGCGAATTGGGCAGCGGCTGGCCGTCCTGTCCGAAGGCGTAGACGCGGTCACTTCCGTTGGCGGTCACGAAGATGTTGCCGTCGGTGTTCTGGGCGACGTCGAACGCCCGGGAGATGTCCTGCCCGACGACGACGGACTGACGATGGTCGCCGTTGCGGTACTCGACGAGCGAGTTGTTGCCGCAACTCGCGATCCACATGTTGCCGGTGACATCCGACTTGATGCCCTGCGGCCAGCTCAGCGGCCCGTCCCGGTATCCGTGGTCACGCGAGAGTGCGGATCCGTCGATCGTGAACTCGGACACGCTGTTCGACGTGGGCGCGACGGGGCACTCCGATCCGGTGAAGCCGAAGTTCGCGACCCAGACGTCGTGCCGAGGGTCCAACCCGATGCCGAACCCGGCCCCGTTGAGGCCGCCGCCCGTGAAGGTCTCCATCGGTCGACCCTTCGCGTAGGGATCGAGCCGGAACATCTCCAGACCCGGGCACACCTTCTTGGGATTGATCGCCCACTGGGCGTTGTTGTTCGACCAGACCCGTCCCTGGGCGTCGAACGCCACGTTGCCCGGCCCGTTGAACTGGTGGCCGTTTCCGTAGAAGCGCAGCGCCAGGACCCAAGCCGAGGGCGGCGACTGCCGCACGGGCTCGAAGAGCGGCTGCGCGGGGACCTGGGCGAACACACCCCGAGGGTCGCCGGCGGGGTTGGTCGGGAGCAGTGTCATGGCGTGCCAGGTCGTTTGGGGACGGGTGCCCCACGCATCCGTGGCCGCCGTCAAGAAGGCGTCGCAGTCGTTCGAACCCGCCGCGCAGCCGGCGATGATGCTGGCCAGCGAGTTGAACGACGCCAACGTCTCGGTCTCGTCGCCGTTGGGACGGAGCCGGAGGAACGGCGCCGCCTGTCCGTTCGTGAGATCGACGAAGTTCCTCGGCATCGTGGCCGCGTTGCGCAAGCCCGGGTTGGCGCCGCCCACGGCGCCGCTCGCTGCGAACTGGGCGAGCGAATAGCCCGCCGCCACCGTGGTGAGCTCGTTGACGACGATCTCGCCCGAGCGCATGTCAGCCAGCGATGTCGCCAGCTCGACCTCCGGCGCGAGCGGGCGACCGGCGAGCCGGCCCCCTCGCGCCGTGACGTAGAGCACGTCCGACGGGGCCACGGTCGCGGGCAAAGCCAAGGCGAACCGACCCTGTGAACTGGTTGTCGTCTGCAGCACCAGCTGGGCGGCTCCTCGGGTCGTCCCGGCCCGCATGAGCCGGACGGTTGCGCCATCGACACGGATGCCGTTGGCGCGGACGACGCCGTGGATGGTCGCGGCCAGTGCGGCGCCGACACCTTCCGTTGCCGCCACGATGGCGACGAGGAGACCGACGACGGCCACCACTGCAATCAAGGACCGACGCCTCACGATCGCCCCCCACCACGCCCGAGTGGGCCGAGAACTATCAGAACGCCCGCGGCCCGTCAATCGGGCCGCGACGCTGCACCCGTTCACCTGACGCACCGCACTACCGTCGCCTCGGTGGTGGGAGGCACCGTGAGGTCGAAGGCGCTCGTCATCGCCTTGCTCGTGGCCGCTGGATGCGCGCCCAGCGCGTCCTTGCCCGCCGTGGCACCGACGGCACCCGTCCTCACACCGCCGTCGACCGCGGCCACGGCCGCCAGGACGACGCTCGCCACCACGACGATCCCGCCGCGGCCGACGTCCAGCAGCACGCTGCCCCCTACGAGCAGCACGCTGCCGCCGCCGCCCACCACCACGACGTCCATTGCGACAACCGTGGCCGACCGCGACGTGCTCGCCGGCATCTCCATGACGTCGGTGCCTCCCGACGTCATCGTCCCGACGGGACCGGCCTCCTTGGACAAGGCGACGAACCCCATCAACGGTCGACGCGGTGGACCTCACCCTGTGCCGGAGACTCCCGACTGCGGGATCGAAGGATGCCTCACGACGTTGCTCGACACCTTGGGGTTCGATGTCACGGACGGCTCGCCCAGCGAGGCGGCGCGGCGCCTCCAACGGGCGACGGCGGTGGTGCAGCTCGACGCCGGTCTCCCCATGACCGGCCAACCCGACGACGCGCTGCGGCGGTACCTCGGGCTCGTGACCGACCCGGGACCGGCGGCGCGGGAGACGCGCCACATCGGCCTGTCGGCGCAGGGGCGCCCGATCGATGCCATTCGCTACGGCGACGGACCACGAACCGTCCTCGTCGTCGGTCAGACCCACGGCGACGAAGAAGGCGGCCTGCGCGTCCTCCTGCGAGCGCGGTCACTCCCCGTTCCCGACGGCATCACGCTGTGGGTCATCCCCACCATGAACCCCGACGGCCTCGCCCTCGACACCCGCTTCCTGGCCAACGGGGCCGACCCCAACCGTCAAGCGACCAGCCAACCGGAACAGCAGGCGGTCTACGACTTCGCCGTCGCCATTCGCCCGGTACTCACCGTCTGGTACCACCAGAACTACGGCTGGGTGGGCGGTTCGGGCGCGTCGATGGCACCAGCCCGCCGGTACCAGAGCCTCACCCGCCTCGGCACGCTCAAGCGCAGCGGCGACTGTGCGGTCGGGTTCATGTGGTGCCCCATCGACGACGCCGTCGGCGGCAGCTCGATCCTGGTGGAGCTGCCCGACATCCTCACGCCCGCCGACGTGCAGCTCCACGCCCGCGCCCTCCTGGACGTGGCTACGGCCGACCGCTGACCAGTCCGTCCCACGACCAGTGCGGGAGGTCGAGACCGTCGGGCACGTCCTCGGCCGAGTGGTGGTACGTCGCCATGGTGGTCGTCGTGGCCCAGGCGAAGTAGTCGTGCAGCACCTGCCGGAGCCGGTCGTCGCCGGTCAGTCCGGCGTCGACGAGCGCCTGATCGAAGCACGCGATGGCGTGCTGGTCCATCTCCTCGTGCACCCCGTTGCCGCTGTGGATGCGCACGACCGCCGTCTCGTCGCCATACGCCTGCGAGTACGCCGCCGGGCCGCCGAGCGCCTCGCCCCAGTACGCCGCCAGCCGCTCGGTGTGGTCAGGGCGGTAGCCGTGGCTGAAGGCATGGCTCACGATCTCGTCGGCCATCACCCGCTCGTGCCACGCATGGGCCAGGCGCAGCATGCCGTCGGCGCCGCCGGCGGCCTCGTACACGGTGGGCACGGTCAGGGGATGGTATCGAGTGTCCGCGTCCTACTGCTCGGGCTCACCCGGACTGGCCCGTTCACCCGCCACCACCAGCTCAGGTGGCGCCTCGGCCGGCGCCGCGGGAGGCTCGCCCTCCTCCCGGGCCTCGTCGAGCGCTTGTCCTGGGCGAGGTCGCGGCAGACGGCGTACGTGACGACGGCGACCACGACGGGCAAGACGAGCAGCAGTACCCGGAGGGCCACCGTGACGGGCGCGATCGAGACACCCAACTTCTGGGCGATGACGTCCTGGGACCCGGCGACGAACAGCACGACGTAGAACGTGAGCACAGCGGCGCCGAACGCCGAACGGATGGGATGGTCTCGAGGCCGTCCCAACAGGTGGTTGTTCACCCAGACGGCGACGGTCCCGAGCTGCTCCTCGACGGCGTGGGCGGCGCCGCGCACCTCGGCCCAGTTCGCCACGTCGGCCTGAACCGCGAGGGCCCGGCCACCCGCCGCGAGGCTCCGGTCACGACGGCTACGGGCCGGCTGGTCCTCCCGGTGCGAGCGCGTTCCACGAGCGACCTCCTGGCGACGACGAGCCGTCGGGCTGCTACCCGACAACGCGACGCGGCATACGGCCCGCGATCCCGAATTGCGCGGGTGGGTCATCCGGCGCCGGGGCGGGTACGAGAACTCCACATGGAACGAGTTGTCGACTGGCTCGGGCCTGCGCTCGAACCGTGGGGCTACGTGCTCCTCGGGCTGGCCACGATGTTGGAGGCCTCGGCCTTCATCGGCTTGGCCGTGCCGGGCGAGGCGGCGCTGCTCTTCGCCGGCTTCCTGGCCCAACAGGGCCGTCTCTCGCTCGCACTGGCCATCGCCGTCGCCTTCGTCGGCGCCGTCGCCGGCGACTCGATCGGCTACGAGATCGGGCGCCACGGCGGTGAACGTCTGCGTCGTACCAGGGTCGGCCGTTGGGTCGGCGAGGAGCGATGGGATCGCGCCCACCGACTCCTGCAGCGACACGGCGCACTGGCGGTCTTCTTCGGGCGCTTCCTCGGTGTCGTGCGCGCCATGGTTCCGGCCGTGGCCGGTGATGCCCGCCTCCCCTATCCCAAGTTCCTCCTGTGGAACGTGCTGGGCGCGGCGGCGTGGAGCACGGCCACCGTGCTCGTTGGCTATGCCGTGGGCTCCGCCTACACCGCGGTCGCCTCGTGGCTGGGCTGGGGCAGCCTGGCGCTCGTCACCGGCGCGGTGGTCGCCGCCATCGTGGTCAAGATCGTGCGTCACCGGCGCCCGTCGTCGAAGTCACCCGAGCGTCAGCCGTCATCGGTCGGAGGAACGGTTCAGTCGCGGTGATCCGCTACAGATGCCGCGGTTCCCTCAGTAGCTGGCTCGTCCGTCGGCATCGAAGTAGAGGTCGGTCAGTTGGTCGGGTCGCACTTCATGGTCCGTACCGAGGGCGACGGAGACCTTCTGGGAGTTCCACTTCATGACGTCGAGCGTCAGCTCGAGGACCTGCTCGGCGGTGAAGTACCGCCGGGCCTGCTCTCGCAACTCGGCCGAGATCGAGCCAGGAAGGATCATGAGCGCGTCGGCCAACCGGAGGGCTACCTTGTGGCGTTCGGCGAGATCGCTCACCTCGTAGCGGTCGACCTCGGCCGCCATCGTGTCGTCGAGTCCCTGCTGCCTGGCAACTGCCAGGCGCAGCGACATTCACGTGTGGCAGTCGTGATGGCGGGCGCACCGCAGCCGCACCAGCTCGGTGGTGATGGCGTCCAAGGCCGGCAGACGAACGACGGCGGCCTGCCAGGCGTCCAGCGCTCGGCGCAGACGAGCGTCAGGCGCCACACCCGCCGGGACGCGTCGTGAGCGACTCACGACGCTGATCCTGACGACATCAGGAGGCGTTCCCACGCCAGGCGCAGCCGCTGGCGCTGTTCGACGACCAATAAGGCGTTCACGAAATCCACGAAGGCCGCTGGGCCGACCTCGTCTGAGAGGGCGCGAGCGAGATCGTCGCTGAGGTTGGCCACATCGATGACGAACTGCTCGCAGAAGGCGAGACAGGCCCGCTCCCGTGGGCCGAAGCGACTCGACGTCGGCCACGCCCTCAGGTCGGCGATCGTGGCTTCGTCGAGGCCGCCGGCGAGGGCCTCGGGTGTGCGCGCCTCCTGCTCCCGCTCGCAGCCGAGCAGCTGTGCGATCCGCAGCCGGCACAACTCGAGCAGCACAGGGTCGACGACGGCCCACGCCGCGCGGTGCACGTCGTCCAAGCACCCGGCGATGTCGGGGTTCTGGCGCAGAACCGCTGTGAGTACGTCGTTCGTGTCGACGAACGGCTCACCTGTCGGGGCGCCGGTCACCGGCCCATGGTCGCGCGGATCAGGCTCACCGTGGCGAGACGTGTATTTCCGGAGACCGACCTCCGTTCATAGTGCTGGCATCCGAAATCAGTTGACCGTGCCGCCGAGGTCGGAAGGAGGGTTTGTCCAATGCTCGCCATGGCGCTGTTGCTGGCGTTCACCGTCTTCTTCTTCACCCTTTCGCTGGTGGTGTTCATGGTGGCTTGCACCGCCCGAGAGAGGGCCGACGTCTACCTCGAGCGAGTGTGCATGGAGTGCGAGCTGCGGATTCGCCGCGGCGAGCTCTCGGCCCGCCGAGATCCCGCGTCCTCGCCGGGCTGACCAGCCCTCCTAGCTCGCAGGCGGACGAGGGTCCGCTCGATGCGGTGCGGCGTGATGCCTCTTTCTTCTGGGAACGGGACGGGCGGCGGAATTTCTTCGGTCGATGTATCTCACGGCGCCAGACCCCCCTCTACGCGCCAACGAAGGGAGGCCAGTTGATCGCCTCGGATATCGGCCATCTGGCCCC
>DASXAI010000444.1:0-5237 GCA_036406775.1 Acidimicrobiales bacterium | reverse complement strand
GTTCGCTGACGGAGTCGACGAGGCGGCGGGCGAGAGCGACGGCGTCGTCGGCGGTCGTGTCGAGGCACAGCACGAGGAACTCGTCGCCGCCGAAGCGGCCGACGGTGTCCGACTGGCGCACGGCCGAGGTCAGCCGGTGGGCCACCGTGACCAGCGCCTGGTCGCCCTCCAGGTGGCCATAGGCGTCGTTCAGCTCCTTGAACCCGTCGAGATCGATGGACAGTAGGGCGAGGGGCTGGCCGTTCTGGCGCAAGGTCCGCAGAGCCGACGCCAACCGTTCGACGAACAGGGTGCGGTTGGCGACGCCCGTGAGCGGGTCGTGGAGCGCCCGGTGCGACAGCTCGTCCTCCCGGACCTTGCGAGCGGTGATGTCGCGCGCCGAGCCCTCGAGGCCGGTGAGGGCACCCGTGTCGGGATCGCGCACGGCCCGCACCACGTTCTCGATCCACACGTACTCGCCCGCGGGCCGCCGCCACCGGTAGACGAGCGCCACCGAGTCGTCCCGGCCGGCGGCGAAGGCGGCGAGTCGGCTGTGGGCCGTCTCGCGGTCGTCGTCATGGACGCGGTCGAACAAATCGGAGCCGTCGAGGTCGGACGGCTCGACGCCGAGGATGGTGCGGGCGGCCGACGACGCGTACCGGCACCGGCCGGTGGCGTCGAGAAGGGTGATGACGTCGCTGGCGTTCTCGGCGATGAGCCGGAACTGCTCCTCGCTGGCCACGAGGGCGCGCCGGTCGAGGTCGCGCACGAGGGCGACGGCGAGCGCCTCGGCGACCGATCGCACGGCGATCACCTCGTCGTGGAGCCACTCGCGCGGCGCGCGGTCTTCGATGGCGAGGACGCCGAGCAGACGGCCGCCCGCGACCTTCGGGCACAGCACGCAGGCGCCGACGTCGTCGGCCGGGCCGTACCACTCGCCCGCCCAGCCGGGCGGGTGCGACCGGAGGTCGGCCTCGACCAACGGTTCGCCGACGGCGAGCCGGCCGAGCACGAGCGGAAGGTCAGCCAGCGCTCGGGTGGTGCCCGCTGGATGGCCGTCGGCCTCAGCCGTCCAACACGCCACGTCGGTGGCCACGCCTCGGTCGCTCTCGAACAACACGGCGTGGGCGTGCCCGGCGCCGAGCAGCTCGCCCAGCTCGGCCAGCATGCCCGGCAGAGCCTTGGTGACATCGGCCAGCGTGGCGTCGAGGGCGCGGCGCGAGACGTCGGACACGAGCCCGTCGAGGGCCGCCCGCCGGGCGGTCAGCACGGCCAGCTCGTGCCGGCCGGTCGACTCCCGCAGGTTGAGGACCAGGCCGGTGACGCCCGGTTCCTCGATCCAACCGTTGGCGAGCACCTCGAACCAGAGGAACTCGCCCGAGCGGTGCCGCACGCGCACCTCGACCGGCTCCGACGGGCCGCCGCGCAGCTCGACGGCGAGCGCGGGCGCGGCCACATCGAGGTCGTCGGGGTGGATCAGGTCGAGGGCCGGGGTGCCGAGGACCTCCCGCGAGCTCCACGCCAACCGGTCGGTCACGGTCGAGTTCACGTACAGGATGCGGCCGTCGCGGCCGATCACGGCGATGACGTCGACGGCCCGGTCGAGCAGCGCCAGCAGGGCCGAGGCGGACGGCGAGCCCGTCACCCGGGTTCGCCCCGGCGGACGGGGTACCCGGCGTCCTCCAGCGCCTCGACGATGCGGTCGGCGTGGTCGCGGTCGCGGGTCTCGACGGCCAGTTCGAGCACGGTGCTCTTCACGGACAGGTCGGAGAACAGGCGCTGGTGCAGCACCTCGACGATGTTCCCGCGCCGATCCCCGACGATAGCGGTGACCTGGCTGAGCGTTCCGGGGGCGTCGGTGACGCCCACCGACAGCCGACTGAGCCGGCCCGAGCGGACGAGGCCGCGCATGATCACGGACGCCAGCATGCGGGGATCGATGTTGCCGCCGGTGATGATCAGACCGACGTTGCGGTCCTTGAACCGCTCGGGTTCGGCCAGGACCGCCGCCAGGCCGGCGGCGCCGGCCCCCTCGGCGACCGTCTTTTCGATCTCCAGGAGCAGGTTCACGGCCTGCTCGATCGTGGCCTCCGGCACGGTGACGACGTCGTCGACGAGGGCGCCGATGATCTCGGCGGTGATGCGCCCGCTGTGGTGGACGGCGATGCCCTCCGCGATGCTGGCGCCCCCCGGTAGCTCGCCTCCGCCGCGCAGGGTGTTGGCCATCGACGGATAGAGCTCGGTCTGCACTCCCACCAGTTCGACGTGCGGGGCCCGGGCCGCGGCCACGACGGCGATACCGGCGAGGAGGCCGCCGCCGCCGACGGGCACGACCACGACGTCGAGATCGGGCGCGTCGGCGAACAGTTCGAGGCCCACCGTCCCCTGGCCGGCGATGACGTGGACGTCGTCGTACG
Source organism: Acidimicrobiales bacterium (assembly GCA_036406775.1). GTDB lineage: Bacteria > Actinomycetota > Acidimicrobiia > Acidimicrobiales > Ilumatobacteraceae > DASXAI01. The sequence continues at coordinate 2,841 of DASXAI010000444.1, read as the reverse complement.
GCGCCACCCAGACGAGGCCCTCCCGCGCCGCCAGCGCCTCCGCCTCGGCGTGGGCCTCGGCCAGGTCGTCGCCGTGCAGGACGACGCGAGCGCCGAGGGCCTCCGTGTTGGCCACCTTCACGTTGGGTGTCGAGCGCGGCATCACGATGGTGGCGGGCACGCCGATCCGCGTCGCGTGGTGGGCGACGCCTTGGGCGTGGTTGCCCGCCGATACGGCCACGACGCCGCACCGGCGTTCCTCGGCCGTCAGCTGCAGGAGCCGGTAGAGGGCGCCTCGGTCCTTGAACGACGCCGTGTACTGGAGGTTCTCGAACTTCAGCCAGATGCTGGCGCCCGTGATCGCCGACAACGTGCGGGAGTGGAGCGTCGGCGTGTGGACCACGTCGGGGCCGAGCGCCGCCGCCGCTCGGACGACGTCGGCATCAGTGACGGGCAGCGTCGCCCGTAGGGGGCCGGACCGGCTCCGCACCCTTCGACTGTACGCCGCGACCGGTCTCGGACGGCGGTCTGCGACGCGGCGTGGCGGCCGCGGTCCTGGTCGGCCGGGCGGCCGATACCCTGCTCGGCCGATGGAGTCGCGGCTACTGCCCGGGCACGCGTCCCTGCTCACGGTCTTCTTCCCGATGTGGAACGAGGAGGACTACATCGAGCGGGCCCTCGAAGCGGCGCGCGAAGCCTGCCTGTCGCTCATCGAGGCGGGCGAGATCGACGACTTCGAGTTGTTGGTCATCGACGACGCCTCGACCGACCGCACGGGGCAGATCGCCGACGACCTGGCGGCCCGCGATCCGCACGTGCGCGTGGTGCACCACCCCCGCAACCGCAAGCTCGGCGGCTCGCTGAAGACCGGCTTCGCCGAGGCCAAGGGCGACCTGGTGCTCTACACCGACGCCGACCTGCCCTTCGACATGGTCGAGCTCCACAAGGCGTGCCGGCTCATGCGCCACTACGAGGCCGACATCGTGTCGGCGTACCGCTTCGACCGCACGGGCGAGGGATACGTCCGGGTCGTCTATTCCTTCTTCTACAACCTGCTCGTCCGCGTGTTGTTCGGTGTGCGCATCCGCGACATCAACTTCGCCTTCAAGCTCTGTCAGCGCCGCGCCCTCGACCGCATCACCCTGGAGAGCGAAGGGTCGTTCATCGACGCCGAGCTGGTGGTCCGCACCATCGGTTATGGCGGCAAGGTCGTGCAGTTCGGCGTCGACTACTTCCCCCGGACCCGGGGCGTCTCGACGCTCTCGTCGCCGGCGGTGATCGTCAAGATCCTGCGGGAAATGTTCACCTTGCGGCGTGAGCTGCGAGCCCTGCCTGGTCCCGGGTGATACCGGTCGGAGGGCGGGTCGTCGACCACCGTGGCGCGCCCGCGTCCTTGGTAGCTTCGGGACGCCCCCGGTCCCCCCACCGGGCGCGTCTTGGATGCGGTAGGAGTCGGATCGGATGACGGTGAAGCGGTGGGTGCCGCTCGCCGCTGCGGCCCTGGTCGTGGCCGGTGCAGCGGGCGTGGCCGTGGCCGCCAGGCAGGGCGGAGGCGCCTCGGGCGCCGACTCCGGCGCGGCCCCGACCAGCGCCGCGCCCACCGCCGATCGCGCTGTCGTCACCACGGTGGTCGACCCCTCCACCGCGCCGGCGGGTCCGAAGGTGCCGTTGGACCACGTGCTCGCCACCGGCTCGGCCGGCGACGACGTGAAACGCCTCCAACAGCGGCTCGTCGACCTGGCGTTCGATCCGGGCCCCGTCGACGGTCAGTTCGGCCCGGCCACCCAGACGGCGGTGTGGGCGTACCAGAAGCTCGTTGTCGGTCTCACCGGCAAGGACGTCACGGGCAAGGTCACGCCCGAACTGTGGGACCGGATGCAGGACACCACCTCCATCCGGCCGCTGCGGCCCAACGCCTCGGCCGAGCACATGGAGATCTACTTGCCTTCGCAGACGGCGATCGTGTTCAACGACGACAAGCCGCGCCTCATCACCCACATCTCCACCGGCACGGGCAAGGAGTGGTGCGAGAAGGGCTACTGCAGCGTGGCCATCACACCGGGGGGTGTGTACAAGTTCGGCCGGCGCGTCGACGGGTGGGACGAGAGCGTGCTGGGCGAGGTGTTCAACCCGGTGTACTTCAACTACGGGGTCGCGGTACACGGTGCCTACAACGTGCCGCTCTATCCGGCGTCGCACGCGTGCGTGCGAATTCCGATGCACATCGCCAAGTACTTCCCCTCGCTCGTGAAGCGAGGCGACGACGTGTTCGTCTTCGACGGCAAGAAGGATCCGGAGGCCTACGGCGCGCAGCCGCCGCCCTTCAACACCAAGGACCCGAACGCCACCACCACGTCGTCGAGCACCTCCACCACGTCGACGACGGTGGCCAAGACCACCACCACGACGGCCAAGGCGACCACCACGACCGCGACGCCCACCACGGTCGCCTCGACGGCGGCACCGACTACGGCGGCGCCGACGGCACCGCCCACGACGCCCCCGACCGCGGCGCCCACCAGCGCCGCCAGCGGGCCGTCGGGATAGCGCTCACCGCCGCCCGAGGTGACGCTTTTCGACAACTGTTGTGCATTTCCGTCACATCGGCGGAAGGGGCGACTCAGTTGGTGCCCAGGAACGCGTCGCGCCGGCCGGCGGCCCGGTCCTCCTCGAAGCGGTCGATGGCCTCCTGCAACTTGGCGTCGCCCATGTCGTCGGCCATCTTCTTGATGATGGCGGTGATCTGGTAGCCGTCGACCGACCGCTCGACCACGGGCCGCCGGGCCATCACCTTCTCGATCACCGGCGCCAGGCGTTCGGCCTTCTCGGCGCTCTGGCGTTCGTCGCGCTCGAGGAACTCGG
>DASXAI010000443.1:0-3710 GCA_036406775.1 Acidimicrobiales bacterium | reverse complement strand
CACCAGCCGGCTCACCACCGAGACGGGTGCGGGGCAATGGGGAACGGCGCTGGCGTTCGCCTGCACCCAGTTCGGCCTCGACTGCAAGGTGTACATGGTGCGCACCTCGTTCGAGTCGAAGCCGTACCGGCGCGTGATCATGGAGACGTGGGGCGCCGAGTGCGTGCCGTCGCCTGTCGACGACCCGTCGTCGCCCGGCTCGCTCGGGCTCGCCATCTCCGACGCCGTGCGGGACGCCGCCACCCGCGACGACACCCACTACTCGCTCGGCTCTGTGCTCAACCATGTCCTGCTGCACCAGACGATCATCGGGCAGGAGGCCAAGGAGCAGCTGGCGATAGCGGGGGAGCGGCTGCCCGACGTCGTGATCGCCCCGTGCGGCGGCGGTTCCAATCTCGGCGGCCTCGCCCTGCCGTTCATCGACGACGCCGACGTGCGGCTGGTGGCGGCCGAGCCGTCGTCGTGCCCCACCCTCACCGAGGGCCGCTTCGAGTACGACTTCGGCGACACGGTGGGCATGACGCCGCTGCTGCCGATGTACACCCTCGGCCACGAGTTCATGCCGCCCCCGATCCACGCCGGCGGCCTCCGCTACCACGGCGACGCGCCGATCATCAGCCAGCTGGTCAAGACGGGACGGATGGAGGCCATCGCCTACCCGCAAGGCAAGGTGTTCGAGGCGGGCAAGCTCTTCGCCAACGCCGAGGGCAAGGTCGCCGCGCCCGAGGCGTGCCACGGCATCCGCGCCGCGATCGACGAGGCCCTGGCAGCCAAGGAGACCGGTGAGGAGAAAGTCATCCTGTTCAACTACTGCGGCCACGGCTTCCTCGACCTCGCCGCCTACGACGACTTCAACCACGGCCGCCTCGTCGACGCCTGAGCGGCAATGACCCAGGGTTCCACGGGCCGCTCCGGTACCGTGCTGCCTGGATGTTCGTCAAGATCTGCGGGATCACGAACGAAGACGACGCCCTGCTGGCGGTGGCCCTCGGGGCCGACGCCGTGGGATTCGTGTTCGCGCCATCGCCGCGGCAGATCTCGGTGCGGCGCGCCTACGACATCTCTCGCCGCCTGCCGCCCGAGATCCTCACCGTCGGGGTGTTCCGTGACGAGGCGCCCGAGCGTGTGATCAGCCAGATGGACACGTCCGGCCTGAAGGCGGCCCAGCTCCACGGGCACGAGACACCGGCGGTGACGCGCGCCGTCCACGAGCGCGTGCGGTTCGTCATCCAGGCCTTCCCGGCCGGGTCGGCGGCCCTCGACCGCGCCGCCGAGCACGGCGCTGACGTCGTCCTCGTCGACTCGCCGTCGCCGGGCTCGGGGCAGCTGTTCGACTGGACGCTCGTCGACCAGGCGCCGATGGCGACCAGGCTGCTGCTGGCGGGTGGCCTCACGCCCGACAACGTGGCCGCCGCGATCAGCACGGTGAAGCCGTGGGGTGTCGACGTCTCCAGCGGCGTCGAGCGCGAACCGGGCCGCAAGGACCCGGTCAAGTTGAAGGATTTCATCGAGGCGGCGCGCGCCGCGGCGCCCACGCCGTATCGCGGCCCCGACCTCATGCCGTACGACTGGGCCGACGAGTAGTGCCGTCGTTGATGGCCGAACCGTCGCCTGAAGGGCGGTTCGGCGAGTTCGGTGGTCGTTTCGTCCCCGAGACGTTGATCCCGGCGTGCCTCGAGCTCGAGGCCGCCTTCCGGGCGGCGTGGGCCGATCCCGCCTTCCGGAGCGAGCTCGACGATGCCCTGCGCGACTACGCCGGCCGGCCGTCGCCGCTCACCGAGTGCGACAACTTGAGCGAGCAGCTCGGACTGCGCCTCTTGCTGAAGCGGGAGGACCTCAACCACACCGGCAGCCACAAGATCAACAACGTCCTCGGCCAGGCGCTGCTGGCCCGGCGCATGGGGAAGCACCGGCTCGTGGCCGAGACCGGTGCCGGCCAGCACGGCGTGGCCACGGCCACGGCGGCGGCGCTCCTCGGGATGGAATGCGCCGTCTACATGGGCGACGTCGACGTCGACCGCCAGTCCCTGAACGTGTTCCGCATGAAGCTCCTCGGCGCCCAGGTGTTCCCCGTCTCGTCGGGCAGCCGCACGCTGAAGGACGCGGTGAACGAAGCGTTGCGCGACTGGGTCGCCACGGTCGAGAGCACGCACTACTGCATCGGTTCGGTGATGGGCCCGCACCCCTACCCGTGGATGGTGCGCGAGCTGCAACGGGTGATCGGCGACGAGGCCCGGCGCCAGTGCCGCGAACTCACGGGCGCCGACCCCGACGTCGTGGTGGCGTGCGTCGGCGGCGGGTCGAACGCGGCCGGCATCTTCAGCGGCTTCGTCGACACGGCGGCCCGCCTCGTCGGCACCGAGGCGGCGGGCGGCGCTGCCATCGGGCGGGGCGTGCCCGGCGTCGTGCACGGCATGAAGAGCTACTTGATGCAGGACGAGTACGGACAGGTGCTCGAGGCCCACTCCATTTCGGCCGGGCTCGACTACCCCGGCATCGGGCCCGAGCACTCGCACCTGTGGGCCAGTGGCCGAGCCACGTACGAAGCCGTCACCGATGCCGAGGTCATCGACGCCTTCCAGTTGCTGGCCCGGACCGAGGGCATCATCCCCGCCCTCGAGCCGGCTCACGCACTGGCGTGGGTGGCCCGGGAGGCGCCGGCGCTGGCGGGTCAGACCGTGCTCGTCAACCTTTCGGGCCGGGGCGACAAGGACGTGGCCCAGATGATGGACGTGCTGGGGGCGTGAGCCTCGAGAAGGTCCTGCGCCAGCGCCGCGACGCCGGCCACAAGCTGCTGCTGCCCTACGTCACCGGCGGGCTGACGGGCTGGCAGGACGCCATCCGCGCCGCTGCCGCCAACGGCGCCGACGCCGTCGAGGTCGGCATCCCCTTCTCCGACCCCGTGATGGACGGACCCGTCATCCAGCAGGCGAGCCAGCGTGCCCTCGAGGCCGGCGCCACGCCCGTGAACGTGGTCGAAGGCATCCGCCGGCTCGACGCCGGCATCCCGGTCGCCGTCATGACGTACTACAACCCGGTGTTCCGCGCCGGCGACGAACGGTTCGCCCAGTCGCTCGCCGACGCCGGGGTGGCCGCCGCCATCGTGCCCGATCTCCCGCTCGAGGAGTCCGGCCCGTGGTGCGAGGCCGCCGACGCCGCCGGCGTCGAGACCGTGATGCTGGCCGCTCCGACTGCGCCCGACGAGCGCCTACCCCGCATCTGTGCCCGCACCCGTGGCTTCGTGTACGCCGTCGGGCTCCTCGGCGTCACCGGCGAGCGGGCTCGGCTGGCCGAGAGCGCGGTCACGATGGCGCGACGCCTGAAGGCGGTCACGGATCTCCCCGTGATCGTCGGTGTGGGCGTGTCCGATGCCGCCCAGGCCGCCGTCGCGGTGCGCACGGCCGACGGCGTCATCCAGGGCGCCTCGGTGGTGCGTCGGCTGATGGAGGGTGGCCCCGACGCCGTGGGTCGCTACGTGGCCGAGGTGCGGGCGGCGATCGACGAGGAGACGACATGAGCCGCTGCGACCTGTGCGAGGCGGCACGCATCACGCCGTGGTTCTACGAGGACGAACTGTGCTGGATCGCCGAGTGCGAGATCTGCGCCGTGCCGATGGTGGTGTGGAAGGTGCACGATCCGGCCCCGCCCGCCGACGTCCTGACTGCCTTGCACGAACGGCTGGCTGCCGTGGTCGTCGAGCACTTCGAGTT
>DASXAI010000442.1:0-3800 GCA_036406775.1 Acidimicrobiales bacterium | reverse complement strand
AAGTTCTACGCCTCGGTGCGCCTCGACGTGCGCCGCGTGGGCGCGATCAAGGAGGGCGAGGAGTCGATCGGCAACCGCACCCGCGTGAAGGTCGTCAAGAACAAGTGCGCCCCGCCCTTCCGCCAGAGCGAGTTCGACATCATGTACGGCAAGGGCATCAGCCGTGAAGGCTCGCTGCTCGACGTCGGCGTCGACATCGGCCTCGTGAAGAAGTCTGGCGCCTGGTACACCTACGACGGCGAACAGCTGGGCCAGGGTCGAGAGAACGCCAAGCTGTTCCTGCTCGAGCACCCCGAGGTCATGGTCGAGATCTCCGAACGGGTGCGCCAGCAGGCCGGCGTGGGCAACCGCACATCCAACGGTGACGGCGTCGACAACGGGTTCAGCGCGACCGACGACGAACCCATCTCCTTGGAGTAGCGGCGATGTCGGCATCCGTCAGCATCGTCACCCTCGGCGTCAGCGATCTGGGCCGAGCGACGGAGTTCTACACGTCGCTCGGCTTCGTACGCTCCACCGCTTCTGTCGAGGGGATCGTCACCTTCCTCCGTACGCCCGGCTGCGTCCTGGCCCTCTGGCCGTCCCAGGACATGGCCGACGACATCGGGGTGTCGGTCGAGGGGTCAGGCTTCCGACACTTCAGCTTTGCGATGAACCTGCGCAGTGCTGAGGAGCTGTACGACACGTTCGCGGCGTGGGTGGCGGCGGGGGCCACGCCGCTCAAGGAGCCCCACGACGTGTTCTTCGGCGCCTCGTCGTATGTCAGCGACCTCGACGGGCACATCTGGGAACTGGCCTACAACCGAGACTTTCCGTTCACCGACGACGGTCGTCTGGATCTACCGGTCTGACGGCGTCCTCCACGTCATCGAGGAGGGCGTGGGTGACGGCGAGGGCCGTCTTGAGGGCGCCGGGGTCGGGTGCCAGCGCGGCCACGGCGTCGCCGGCGCGCTCGGCGAACCGGGGCGGCGCGTCGGGCAGGGCGGTGGTGAGGGCCACCAGGCCCTTCTCGTTAGTGACCCACGAGCGGGCGTGGCCATGGAGGGCGTGGGCCATCAGGCCGACGGCGCGGAACAGGCAGCCGGCGACGTACACGGCATCGGCGCGGCGGGCGGCTTTCGCCGCGATCTCGAGCGTGAACCGGGCCTCCCAGAGCCGGCGCACGAGCGTGGTCGCCAGTGCGTCGGGATACATGAGGTACTCGTCGTGGCGGCGCGTGAGGGCGCCGTCGGGATCGACCAGGACTTGGCCGAGCGCGAGTTCGCCGCAGTAGGCGTGGCTCCAGAACCCGAGGGGGTGGCCGGTTTGGATCTCGTTGCGGACGATGCCGGCTTCGCAGTCGACCCACACGGCGTCGACCCGGTCCAGGTCGCGCAGGATCCAGTCGACGGCGGTGCCGCGTACGTGGAGCCACGCGCCGCCGTCGACCCACGGGCCCCAGGTGCCGGGCGGCGCCAGCTCCACGGGATGGTCGCTCACGGCGTCGGCGGCGGCAGCGAGGGCGGCGAGGTCGAGCGACCCGGCGAGGTAGTACACGCCGAGATCGACGTCGGCGCCGGCGTCGGCGGTGCCCCGGGCCCGGCTGCCACCGAGGGTCACACCGACCACGCCGGGGACGGCGGCGAGGGCCTGCATCGACGACCGCATCAGGTCGTCGACGCCGTGAGGGCCGATCGGGTCAGAACCGGCCGGGTCGGCGACGGGCGCGGGCACGGGTCTCGATCATGGCAAACGACGCGGGAGCCGGGTCCGGGCGGCCGCCTAACCTGGGATGCCTTGGCTCGCCGCTACTACGTGCGCACGTTCGGGTGCCAGATGAACGAGCACGACTCCGAGCGCCTCGCCGGCCTCCTGGAGGCCGACGGGCTCGAGCGCGCCGAGTCGGCCGACGAGGCCGACGTCGTGGTGCTGAACACGTGCTGCATCCGCGAGAACGCCGACAACAAGCTGTACGGCAACCTCGGCCACCTGAAGCGGGTGAAGGACGCCCGACCGGAGATGCAGATCGTGGTGGCCGGGTGCCTGGCCCAGAAGGACCGCGACATCGTGCGAGCGCGGGCGCCCTATGTCGACGTGGTGCTGGGCACGCACAACGTGCACCGGGCGGCCGAGCTCGTGGCCGAGGCGCGCCGGTTGGGGCCGCGCACCGAGATTTGGGACGAGGCCGTCACCGACGACCACGTGTTGTTCCCGTCGAACCTGCCGGCGCGGCGCGAGACGTCGTATCGGGCGTGGGTCACGATCCAGGTCGGGTGCGACAACTCGTGCGCCTTCTGCATCGTGCCCGCCGTACGAGGGCCGGAAGTCAGCCGGCCGATGGCCGACATCGTGGCCGAGGTGCGACGGCTGGCGGCCGAGGGCGTCACCGAGGTCACGTTGCTGGGCCAGAACGTGAACTCCTACGGGCGAGACCTGAGCCTGGCCGCCCGCCACGCCGACGGGACGACCCCGGTGCGGCCGCTGTTCGCCGAGTTGCTGCGGGCCGTCGGCAACGTGCCCGGTATCCGTCGGGTGCGGTTCACCAGCCCGCACCCGAAAGACCTCCGGCCCGACACGGTGATGGCGATGGCCGAGACGCGGGCGGTGTGCGAACAGCTGCACCTGCCGTTGCAGTCGGGGTCGGACCGGGTGCTGGCGGCGATGCACCGCGGCTACTCCGCCGAGCGGTACCTCGAGAAGCTGGCGGCGGCTCGGGGGGCGGTGGCCGACCTGGCCGTGTCCACCGACATCATCGTCGGCTTCCCGGGCGAGACCGAGGCCGACTTCGACGGCACGCTCGCGGTCGCGGCGGAGGCCGAGTACGACTTCGCCTACACCTTCATCTTCTCGCCACGGCCCGGCACCGAGGCCTCCTCCATGACCGAGCGCTTCGTGGATCCGGCGGTGAGCGCCGAGCGGTTCGAGCGCCTGCGCGTCGTCGTGGAGCGCAGCGCGTTGGCGCGCAACCGGGCGCGGGTGGGGCGGGTGGAGGAGGTCCTCGTGGAGGGCCCGAGCAAGAAGGACATCGCTGTCACCACCGGCCGCACGCGCCAGAGCAAGCTCGTGCACTTCCGGTCCGAGCGCCTGGTGCGTCCGGGTGCGTACGCCGACGTCGAGATCACCGCGGCGGCGCCGCACCATCTGACCGGGCGGCTGGTCGAGGTCACGGCCGCGGCGACCCACCGCACCCGCATCCCGGTGGTGGCGGGCTGAACGAGCCCGACGCGCTGGTCCGCGCCGTCGCCGTGGTCGGACCGACGGCGGCCGGCAAGTCGAGCGTGGCCATGGCGGCGGCCCGGGCCATGGCCGACGTCGAGATCGTCGCGGTCGACGCCCTGCAGGTCTACCGCGGCATGGACATCGGGACGGCCAAGCCGACGCCGGCCGACCGGGCCGAGATCCCGCACCACGGGCTCGACCTGGCCGAGCCGTGGGAGGACGTCACCGTCGTCGAGTACCTCGCCGCCTACGACGACGCCGTCGCCGGGATCGCGTCCCGGGCCCACCGGCCGCTCCTGGTGGGCGGAACGGGCCTGTACCTGCGGGCCGCCGTCGACCGGCTGCAGCCGCCGGGGGAGTGGCCCGGCGTCCGGATGGCACTCGAGGCCGAGCCCGACACGGCCGCCCTCCACGCCCGGCTGCGGCAGCTCGACCCAGACGCCGCCGCCAAGATGGAGCCCTCGAATCGGCGGCGCGTGATCCGGGCGCTCGAGGTGTGCGTCGGGAGCGGCCGGCCGTTCAGCAGCTACGGGCCGGGGCTCGACCACTACCCGCCGGCGGCAACCGCGCAGATCGGGCTGCGGTGGCGGCGCGAGGATCTG
>DASXAI010000441.1:0-2457 GCA_036406775.1 Acidimicrobiales bacterium | reverse complement strand
GGAGTACGCCCGCCTGTGCCAGGTGCTGGTCGACGCCGGCACGTTCGTCCCGCTGAACCCGGCCAAGCGGCCGAACAGCTTCCTCGCCTGCTCCGACCCCGGCGACGTCGCCCGCGTCGAGGACCGCACCTTCATCTGCTCCGAGCAGGAAGCGGACGCCGGGCCCACCAACAACTGGCGTGACCCGGCCGAGATGAAGGACACCCTGCGCGGTCTGTTCGCCGGCTCGATGCGGGGCCGCACGATGTACGTGGTGCCGTTCTCGATGGGCCCGCTCGGCTCGCCCATCGCCCACATCGGCGTCGAGATCAACGACTCCGCCTACGTCGCCGTGAACATGAAGATCATGACCCGCATGGGCCAGAAGGTGCTCGACGTGCTGGGCGACGGCGAGTTCGTCCCGTGCCTGCACTCGGTGGGCTACCCGCTCGTCGACGGCGACGGCAACCGGCGCGACGACCTGCCGTGGCCGTGCAACCCCGACAACAAGTACATCGTCCACTTCCCCGAGACCCGCGAGATCTGGTCCTACGGCTCGGGCTACGGCGGCAACGCGCTGCTCGGCAAGAAGTGCTTCGCGCTGCGCATCGCCTCGACCATGGCCCGCGACGACGGGTGGATGGCCGAGCACATGCTCGTCCTCGGTGTCACACCGCCAGGCGGGGAGAAGGTCTACGTCGCCGCCGCCTTCCCGTCGGCCTGCGGCAAGACCAACATGGCGATGATGATCCCCACCCTGCCCGGGTGGAAGATCGAGACCGTCGGCGACGACATCGCGTGGATGAAGCTCGGGCCCGACGGCCGTCTGCACGCCATCAATCCTGAGGCCGGCTTCTTCGGGGTCGCCCCGGGCACGTCGGAGAAGACCAACCCGAACGCCCTCGCCAGCCTCGACGAGAACTGCATCTTCACCAACGTCGCCCGCACCGACGACGACGATGTCTGGTGGGAAGGCCTCACCGACGAGCCGCCCGCCCACCTCATCGACTGGCGGGGCAACGACTGGACGCCGGAGTCCTCGACGCCGGCCGCCCACCCCAACTCCCGCTTCACGGCGCCGGCGTCGCAGTGCCCGTCGATCGCACCCGAGTGGGAGGACCCCGCCGGCGTGCCCATCTCCGCCATCCTCTTCGGCGGGCGCCGGGCCACCAACGTTCCCCTCGTCACCGAGGCGTTCAACTGGTGCCACGGCGTGTTCCTCGGCTCGATCATGTCGTCGGAGACGACCGCCGCCGCGGCCGGCGCCGTCGGCAAGCTGCGCTTCGACCCGTTCGCGATGCTGCCGTTCTGCGGTTACAACATGGGCGACTACTTCGCCCACTGGCTCGAGATCGGCGGCGCCACCGACACCGACAAGCTCCCGAAGCTGTTCTGGGTCAACTGGTTCCGCAAGGGGGCCGACGGCTCGTTCCTGTGGCCCGGGTTCGGCGAGAACAGCCGGGTCGTCAAGTGGGTGGTCGAGCGGGTGGCCGGCACCGGCGCCGCCGTCGACACGCCGATCGGCCGGGTCCCCGGCCCCGGCGGCATCGACTGCAGCGGACTCGACATCGACGAGGCGACCATGCAGAAGCTGGCCGAGGTCGACCCCGAGGGGTGGCGGCACGAGATCCCGCTCATCGAGACGCACTACCAGTTCATCGGCGACCGTCTCCCCGACGAGCTCGCCGACGAGCTGAAGGAGCTCGAGAAGCGCCTCAGCACCTGACCCGGTACGGGCGAGAGGCGGGGTCCGAAGACCCCGCCTCCCTACACCGAGCGTGACAGGAAGCCAGCCCGGTGGCGCGCTTCCGGGCGCTGTCTCCCGGTCTACTGCTCCGTGCTCGGCGACGGCAAGGGGTCGACGCCCTCGCCTCGCTCGCACCGCAGTGTTTCGCACCGACGGCTTGATCTCCTGCTTGCGCCACGAGGCACTTTGGCCGCGGCGCGGCGCCACCTGCGCCACTACGATCCCCGCCGCAGATCAGAGCGGTACCGCGACCAAGCCCCACAACAGGAGGCCCGATGGCCGTCAGCGCCTACATCCTGATCCAGACCGAGGTCGGCAAGGCCGCGCAGGTGGCGGTCGAGGTCGGCAGCATCGATGGCGTCGTGTCCGCAGAGGACGTCACCGGTCCGTACGACGTCATCGCCCGCGCCGAGGCCAACTCGGTCGACGAGCTCGGGAAGATGGTGGTCAGCCGGGTCCAGATGATCGACGGCATCACCCGCACGCTGACCTGCCCCGTGGTTCACCTGTAGGTGTTTCGACGCCGAACCCCTGGTTCGGCGTCGAGCTGTGAGGCGCCCGCCGCGGGCGGGCACTGAACTGCTGCGTCGTCCCGGTGCTTGCTAGCGATTGGTGCCAACCAGGAGGGCGCGGATGGCGAGGCCCATGATGAACAGGCCGAGCCCGCCGTACACGAGGTACTTGCGCTCGCGCACCCACGCCGACGTGGTCAGGTAGCTGTACCCGATGCC
>DASXAI010000440.1:0-1750 GCA_036406775.1 Acidimicrobiales bacterium | reverse complement strand
CTACGACCGGGACAAGCACGGTGTGCTCTGGCTCCGTAGCCGAGTTCAGCGCGGAGTCGGCGAGCCGGAGTTCGCTCGCGTGCACCCCCTGCGGCAGCGCCGGGCCATGCACCAGCTCCTGTGCAACGTGTGCGCCCAGCCGGCTGACCGCACCGACGAGGGCGTGCTCTGGCTCCTGCGCGACTACCGCAACGACTGGCCCGGCTGGCCGGAGAACATGGCGGCCAGCGAGCCGCCGGTCTGTGTGCCGTGCGCATGGCGCGCAAGCCGTATGTGTCCAGCGATGCGCCGGGGCGCAGTGGCAATTCGAGTGCGTCGGTATCCGATCGCGGGTGTCCAGGGCGGGATCTTCCGGTCGACCGGCACGCCGTGGCCAAAGCGCGTGGACTACGGCGATGTGCCCTACGGCGATCCCGCTTGCCGCTGGGTACAGGCCGACAAGCTCATTCGCGAACTCGGGGACTGCACCATCGTGCCGATGGAGACGCTGTGCCCCGCCTGAAGCGTGAACGAATACGCACCTGGCTCGAGGATCACAACTGGTCGATCGGCCGGCTCACCGCGGAATGCAACGTCCTGGGCCTGGACGACATCACCGAGGGCACCATGCGGAACGCCGTCAACGGCATCGACCCCATGCGGCCGGGCCGGATCAAGCTCATCTGCCGCGTCACCGCCAAGTACGGCGACGGCATCTCCTACGAGCAGATCCTCGAGGATGGTCCAAGGTAAATGATCTGTCGGCGTGATTGCCCGGCCCGCGCCGAGATCAGGACGTTGCGGCGAGGCCGAGGAGATCCCAGCGGTTGCCGGCGATATCGCGGAAGACGACGACCCGGCCGTAGGGCTCAGTTCGGGGTTCGGCGAGGAACTCGACCCCGGCGGCGTGCATGCGCTGGTAGCTGGCGTCGAAGTCATCGACCTGGAGGAAGAAGCCGACCCGGCCGGCGTGCTGGTTGCCGACCGCGGCGACCTGGTGTTCGCCGTCGGCGCGGGCGAGAAGGATGCCGGTTTCTGCGCCCGGCGGGCGGACGACCACCCAACGCTTGGGACGGCCGCCGTTGGTGTGTGCCGGCGAGTCCTCGGCCAGCTCGAATCCCAGTGCCTGGGTGAAGAAGGCGATCGCGTCGTCGTAGTCCTCGACGATAATCGCGGTGAGCTGCAGGAACGCCATGACTGCAATGATGGTCGCATCCGGCCCCACCCGGCGACCGGGTGACAACTTGAGCGAACAATACCGACGCGAAGGGACTGCGGCGATTGAGCGGCGGGACGACTCTCACCGAGGCGACGGCACAACGCGTCCTGACAGAGGTGTGCGCACGCGTCGACCTCGACCCGGCTGGCGCCGAACTGGTCCGGCTCGGTTCGAACGCGGTCTACCGGCTAGCCGAACCGGTGATCGTCCGGGTTGTCGGCGACGGGGCCACCGTCGAGGACGTTCGTCGGCAGGTGCTCGTCGCTCGGTGGCTCGAGGACGTCGGCTACCCGGCGACGCGTGCGCTCGACGTTGAGCAGCCCGTCGAGGTTGATGGGTACGTGGCGACGTTCCTGGTGTCGGTCTCGGACCGGGACGAGTATGCGCCGATTCGCGAGGTCGCCGACCTGATCCGGCGACTGCACGAACTCGATCCTCCCTCGGGTTTCACGCTTCCGGAGTCGCGCCCGTTCGACAGGCTCGACGACCGGCTGTTGGGCATGAGCGAGGCCGACAAGACCTTCATAGCGGACCGGCTGCGCGAGCTACGCC
>DASXAI010000439.1:0-5573 GCA_036406775.1 Acidimicrobiales bacterium | reverse complement strand
ACGGCCGCACCGTCGACCGGGCCGACTGGCGCGTGCTGCTCTCCTGGCACCTCGCCGAGTCGCGAGAACAAGCCGTCGCCGAAGCGGCTCACGGATTGCACGAGTGGCACAACGAGTACAACGTGCGCGTGCTCGGCCGACCGGATGCCTTCCCCGTGGAGGACCCCTTCGAGCTCATCGAGCAGGTGTCGGGCCGAGGCGCCGCCGGAGCCGGCGTGGCCATCGTCGGCACCCCCGACGACGCGGTGGAAGCGATCCGGACCCTCTACGAGACGGTCGGGGGCTTCGGCGTCGTGCTGGGCTTCGCCCACGACTGGGCCAACCACGAAGCCACCAAGCGATCCTGGGAGCTGTTCGCCCGCTACGTCATCCCCGAAGTGAACGGTTTCACACGCGGTCTGCGCGACTCGGCCGAGTACCTCGCGGCGAACAAGGGCGATCTCATCGCCGGGGCGTCAGCGGCCGTGCTCGACCAGATCATGGCCAATCCCAGAGCGGCCGAGGCCCTCGACATCACCATCCGGCAGATGGCTCAGCCTGACGGCGAGTAGGCCGTTCGGCTTCTTTCGGCGCTCGCGAGGGAACCAAGCATCCACCGATGACGTATTTCTATGGGATACACAAGATCTAGTCGGAAACGGGTCGGAAGCGAGGTGAGCACATGCCCGGACCGGACACGATCAAGCGTCTCATTGGCCACGACATCGACATCGAGCGTCGCGACGGCGTGTGCGAGCGAGGTCGGCTCGTGAACGCGACCCGGCGCAGCCTCTGGCTCGTCGACGGTGACGAAGATCACTTCATCGCCATCGGCGAGATCGAGACCCTCCGCGCCGCCTCCTGAGCTCGGAGCGCTACGAGCGCAGCAGCGTGCCGGCGAGAGCGCCGGTGTGCTCCCCCTGCTCCATGAAGACCTGGCCGTTGACGATCGTGCAGTCGTAGCCGTCAGCGCGCTGGATGTACCGCCCGGCGCCGCCCGGGAAGTCGTGCACGAACTCCGGCTGGTGCAAGGTGAGGCCGCCGAGATCGATCACGTTGACGTCGGCGTACGCCCCTGGCCGCAGCACACCGCGATCCTTGATCCCGAACAGTGCCGCAGTGTCTGACGTCAGGCGCCGGACCACCTCCTGGACCGGCCACCGCTCCCGTTCCCGCACCCAATACGTGAGCACGAACGTCGGCTGGCTCGAGTCCATGATCTGACCGACGTGGGCGCCGGCATCGGCCAGGCCCATCACCACCACGGGGTCGTCGAGCATCGCTTGGATGGCGCCGAAGTCCTGGTTGAGGAACGGGAAGTTGCACACCAGCCGGCCACCATGCTCGAGCACCAGATCGATGTAGGCCTCGACCGGTGACACGCCCCGCTGGCGGGCGTGGGCGGCGAGCGAATCCTCCGGCCGGCAGTCGTAGCGCGCCGGCCCGTCCGGGAGCACGTACAGCATCTCGACGTCGAGCCGACCGGGCTTGGCGTTGGCCTCCTCGACGAGGACGGCGCGGCGAGCCGGATCACGCAGCACGGCGAGCTGCTCGTCGAGGCTCAGGCCGTGGAGCTCGCGCCACGACGAACAACCGTCGAACGGCGACCGGCTCACCGGCGAGAACAGGATGCCGACGCCGCGCGCCGTGGTCTGCGGGCGAACGCGCGCGCCCGCCGCGTTCTCCTCGTTGGCGAGGTCGAGGATGAAGCGATACAAGTCGGGACGACGATCGGCCTGGACGAGCGCGAACGTCAGCGGCCGCCCGCTGCGCCGGCTCACCTCGCCCATCCACGTCATCTCGGCGCGCACGTCGTCGTCCGATCGGGCGTCGCGCTCCGCGAATCGGGGCGCGCTCTCGAAGATGCCCTTACCCGTCCGAGCGAGCACGTCGCCGAAGGCGAGGAGCTCGTCGGGCGCGGCCCATGTGCCCGGGACGGGCCGGCCGTCGGGCACGCGGTGCAGCAGCGTGCGCGACGTAGAGAAGCCGAGGGCGCCGGCGCCGATGGCTTCCTCGACCAGCTCGCACATCGAGGCGATGTCGGCGGGTGACGCGGGCTCCTCGGACAGGCTGCGCTCGCCCATGGTGGCGACGCGCACGGCGCAGTGACCCACCAGGCCGCCGGCGTTCACGCCCTTCGGCGTGCGGTCGAGCCACGCCAAGTACTCGCCGTAGGTCGACCAGTCCCACGGGAGGCCGTCGAGGATGGCTTGGCGCGGGATGTCCTCGACGCTCTCCATCATCTCGGCGAGGAACTCCTTGCCGCCGGGCTGAACGGGTGCGAACGTGACGCCGCAGTTGCCGATGACCACGCTCGTCACGCCGTGCCAGCAGCTCGAGGTGGGCAGCGGATCCCAGCCCAACTGCGCGTCGAGATGGGTGTGGATGTCGACGAAGCCAGGCGTCACCAGCCGGCCGGCGGCGTCGACGGTGCGATGGGCGCGGCCGTCCCACGCCGGCTCGACCGCCAGCACGCGATCGCCCGAGATGGCCACGTCGGCGAGGACGGGCTCGCCGCCGGTGCCATCGACCACTGTGCCTCCGCGGATGACCAGATCAGCGTCCATGCGCACCCCTTTCGTGAGCAGAGCCAGTCTGCCCGCCGGCGCGGGACCACGGCCAGCTCAGGGTTTCGAGGCCGGGGCGGCGACCGTAGCCTCCGCTCATGATCCGTCTCGGCCTCCAGATCCCGTCGTTCACCTATCCCGACGTGCCCAACGATCAGCTCTTCGAACGGGTGGCCGACATCGCGGTCACGGCCGAGGAGTCGGGCTTCGACTCCGTCTACGTCATGGATCACTTCTTCCAGCTGCCGTTGCTGGGGCGGCCGGACCAGCCGATGTTCGAGTGTTACACGCTTCTGTCGGCGCTGGCGGCGCGCACGAAACGCGTGAAGCTCGGCGCCATGGTGGGCGGCGTCACCTACCGCAACCCCGGCCTGCTGGCCAAGGAGGTCACGGCCCTCGACGTGATCTCGCAGGGGCGGGCCATCTGGGCCATCGGCGCGGCGTGGTACCAGCTCGAGCACGAGGCGCTGGGGTTCGAGTTCGGCACCTTCACGGAGCGCTTCGAGAAGCTCGAGGAAGCGCTGCAGATCGTGAAGAGCATGTTCGTCAACGACACCACCACCTTCGAGGGCAAGTGGTACTCGGTGAAGGACGCCTTCAACGTGCCCAAGCCCGTCACGCCGGGTGGCCCGCCGGTGCTGATCGGCGGGAGCGGCGAACGCAAGACGTTGCGGCTCGTGGCGCAGTACGCCGACGCGTGCAACGTGTTCGGGGATCCGGCTCAGGTGCGCCACCTCATGGAGGTCCTCGATGGCCACTGCGATCGCCTCGGACGTGATCCGTCGACGATCACGCGCACCCGGCTCGGCACCCTCGTCCTCGGCTCCTCGCACGAGGATGCCCTCACCCGTCGCAACGCCATGGTGGCGGCCCGGGGCGTGCAGTGGGACACGTTGCCCGACGCCGTCAAGGCCGACCTGTCGGTGCGCTTCACGATCGGCGACGCCGACGAGGTGGGCGAGCAGGTACGTGCCTACCTCGACGCCGGACTCGACGGCGTGATCTGGAACATGCCCACCGCCTACGTCCTCGACGACGTGGCCTATGCCGGCGAGGTCCTCGGCAAGATCCTCACCTGACATGGCTGCGCACGGGGGCGACGTCGTGTCGGTCGGGCGCGAACTCGGCATCGATCCGGCCACGATCCTCGACCTGTCGGCCAGCCTCAACCCGATGGCCCCCGACGTCACGGACCTCGCGGCGGAACGGCTCACGCACCTGCGTCGCTACGTCGACGACGCCGAGGTGGCCGACGCCACGGCGCGGCTGGCTGACGCGCTGGGTGTCGACGCCGACCGTCTGGTGCTCACCAATGGCGCGGCCGAGGCCATCACGCTCGTGGCCCACGAGCAACCACGGGGTTGGGTGGAGCAGCCCGAGTTCTCCCTCTACGAGCGCCACCTGGCCGTGCTCGATCCGGACGCACCGCGCTGGCGGTCGAACCCCAACAACCCCCTCGGCCAGTTGGCCCGAGCGGACGAGCGGGCCGGCGTGTGGGACGAGTCGTTCTATCCGATGGCGACGGGCACGTGGACCCGCGGCGACGACGACGTCTACCGGATCGGCTCGTTGACCAAGCTATGGGCGTGCCCCGGGCTGCGGCTCGGTTACGCCGTGGCCCCGTCGGCGGACGCGGCGGTCGCCCTGGTCCACCGGCAGCCGGCGTGGTCGGTCAACGGGCTGGCCGTCGCCCTCGTGGCGCCGCTGCTGGAGTGCACCGACCTGGCCGGCTGGGCGGCCGGGATCGCCCGCCTGCGGCGTCAGGTCGTGGGCCTGTTCGCCGGCTTCGACGTCACCGAGTCGACCGCCAACTGGGTGCTCGTCCACGGAGCCGGGCGCCTGCGCACGCCGCTCGCGCGCCAGGGCGTCCTCGTGCGGGAGTGCGCCAGCTTCGGCCTGGCGGACACGATCCGGGTGGCCGTGCCCGACGAGGCCGGCGTCGACCGCTTGGCCCGCGCCCTCGCCGCCGTCGGCTCGTAGCATCGCCCGCCGTGATCACGCTGGTCCTCGGAGGTGCTCGGTCGGGGAAGTCCGCCGTCGCCGAGGCCCTCGCGGCGCGGCTGCCGTCGCCGGTCACCTACGTGGCCACCGGGTTCGCGACCGACGACGACATGGCAGCACGGATCGCCGCCCACCGGCGCCGGCGC
This sequence comes from Acidimicrobiales bacterium, assembly GCA_036406775.1. Classification (GTDB taxonomy): domain Bacteria; phylum Actinomycetota; class Acidimicrobiia; order Acidimicrobiales; family Ilumatobacteraceae; genus DASXAI01. Next base: position 880 of record DASXAI010000439.1, on the reverse strand, counting down.
CCGGCGGCGTGGGGCACGGTAGAGGCGGGCGCCGACCTCGCCGCCGCCCTCGAGGCCCTACCCGACGGGACCGTGCTCGTCGACACCCTGGGCACGTGGGTGGCAGCGCATCCCGATCTGAAACCCGACGTCGACCGTCTTCTGGCCGCGCTGCTGGCACGGCGAGGCGACACGGTCGTCGTGTCCGACGAGGTCGGACTGGGCGTCCATCCCTCCACGGAAATCGGACGCCGGTTCCGCGACGTCCTCGGCGACGTCAACACGGCCGTGGCCGATGCCGCCGGCGAGGTCCTGCTGGTGGTCGCCGGCCGGGTCCTGCCCCTCGTGCGGCCCTGAGATGCTCGACGCCCTCGGGTTCCTCACCGTCGTCGGTCGCACCCGCACGCCGACCGCCCGCGCGCTGGCGTGGTTCGGGCCGGCGGGCGCCCTCATCGGCGCGACGCTCGGCCTGCTCTGGTGGGGCACGACCAATGCCTGGCCCGCACCGGTAGCGGCGGCCATCGTGGTGGCAGCCGACCTTGCCATCACCGGCATGCTGCACCTCGACGGTCTGGCCGACGCCGCCGACGGCCTTCTCCCCCACCTGGAACGCGACCGGCGCCTGGCCGTGATGGCCACACCCGACGTCGGCGCCTTCGGCATCGCCACCGTCGTGGGCGCGTTGCTCCTCCGGTTCGCTGCACTGGCCACGATGACGCCCGACGGTTGGCACGGGGTTGCCTTCCTCGCCGGGGTGTGGTGCGCGGCCCGGACTCTGATGGCGGTAACGGCGTGCGTGCTGCCGTACGTCCGAGAGGTCGGCCTCGCGCGCGCCTTCCTCGGCGGCCACCCGGCCGCGCCCCTCCTCTTCGGCGTGCCGCTGACGGCGTTCGTAGCGGCG
>DASXAI010000438.1:0-5628 GCA_036406775.1 Acidimicrobiales bacterium | reverse complement strand
GGCTGCGCGTGAGGTGGTCGACGAGGTCCTTCGGGAGCTGGGTCCAGAACGCCCGCTCACCGATCGGGCCGTCGGTCAGTCGGTAGTTGCACGGCGTCGGAGCCGCCTCGCGCAGGTCGCGGTCGTCGTAGTCGACGGCCGTCGCGGTCGTGACGTCGGGGTGGGCGGACAGCGGGAACAGCACGGTCTCGTACTCCTCGTCGTGCACGAGGTCGGCCTTGGTGTCGTCGTAGCGAAGGGCGACGCGAGCCACCGCCGCCGCGGCGAACGTCGACGACGCCGACGCCCCGCCGATCGCCGACAGCCACGGCGCGGCGGGATCGGCCCAGCGCACAGGCACGCCGCCGCCGACGTCCGGCATCACCGGCGTGACGTCCGGATCGGTCGGCGCCTCCTCGGGGGCCGGCAGCGGGGCACCGGTGGGGGGAGCCAGGGTCGCGGGCGGCGCGGGCATCGCGCCGCGCATCGCCAGCGCGATCTGATCGCGGGTCATCGGGCCGCGCAGGTAGCTCATCGCCCACCGCGTCGTGAACACGTCGGGCTGGTCCTTGCCGGCGCGGCGCAGCACGAACTCGCGCTTGCCGAGGCCGCTGATGGTGTCGCCGATTTCCTTCACGTCGACACCACCGGCGGCGGCGCTCATGCCGTCGAGGAGTCGGCTCTTGTCGCGCTCGGTCTGCAGCCGGCCCACCATCCACGTGCCGGCGTTGGAGATGCCCTTGTAGTCGATGTCGATGGGATTCTGGGTGGACAGCACGATGCCGATCCCAAAGGCGCGCGCCTGCTTCAACAGCAACAGGATGGGCTTCTTCGTGGGCGGGTTGGCCGACGGCGGCACGTAGCCGGCGACCTCGTCCATGTACACCATCGCCCGCAAGTCAGTGGTGCCCGTCTGCTTGCGCATCCACGTGACGACCTTCGCCAGCACGAGCGCCACGACGAATTGGCGCTCCTCGTCGGAGAGATGGCCGATCGACAGGATCGCGGCGCGCGCCTTGCCCTCGGGCGTGCGGAGCAGAGCGCCGATGTCGAGCGGCGGCCCAGCCGCCCACGCGCTGAACGACGGCGACGCCAACAGCGAGTTGAGCTTGAGGGCGAAGGCGGTGCGGTCCTTCGGCGGGAAGAAGGAGTCGAGCTCGAACACCCCGAGCTTGCGGATCGGCGGCGACTGCACCTCGCCGACGAGCGTGGCCAAGTCGAGGCTGCGCCCCGCGGTCCAGCTCGTCTCGATGAGGTTGGAGAGCAGGATGTGCTCGCGCGACGACAGGGGGTCGGCTTCGATCCCGACCAGACCGAGCAGCCCGGACACATACCCGTCGATCTCGTCGCGCATCGTCTCGAGGTCGCTCGCCGCCTCGGGCGCCTGCAGCGAGCCGACGATGTTGACCGGAACGCCGGCCGTCGAGCCCGGCGTGTAGATCGTGAAGTCGACCCCGTCGACCAGCGCCTGGAGGCGCGGCGCTTCGATGCCCCACGACGCCAGCCCCTTCTTCCACGTCTCGGCCTGCTGGGCCGCGAAGTCGTCGGGCGTGGCGCCGGCCTGTTTGGCCTGGCTCTCGTCGATCCACGGCCGGAAGTCGCCGGCACTCAACGCCGGGAAGACAAGGCACAGGTTGGTGAGATCGCCCTTGGGGTCGATCAGGAGGCACGGCATGTCGTTGGAGAGCGCCTCTTCGATCAGAACGACGCCGAGGCCGGTCTTGCCCGAGCCGGTCATGCCGACGATCACGCCGTGCGTGGTCAGCTCGGCCGTGTCGACAGTGACGCCGGTGCCGGTGCGCTCGTGCTTGGCCGGATCGACCAGCTCACCGAGGTGCAGGTCAGCCATGGCCGCAACGTAGCCCCGAACCGCCGGTTAGCGTGCGGCCCATGGCGTTCCGGGGGTTCCCGCCCGAGACCCTCACGTTCTACGAAGGGCTCGAGGCCGACAACAGCAAGATGTACTGGACGGCGAACAAGGACGTCTACGAGCGCGCCGTCAAGGAGCCGATGGAGGCGCTGTGCGCCGAGCTCGACGACGACGGCTTCGGCCCGATGCGGATCTTCCGCCCGTACCGGGATGTTCGGTTCAGCAAGGACAAGGCGCCGTACAAGACAGCCGTGGCGGCCGCGGGCGAGTCAGAGGATGGCAGCGTCTACTACGTCCACCTCTCCGCCGAGGGTCTCTTCGTGGGCTCGGGTTACTACCACATGGCCAGCGACCAACTGACTCGGTTCCGGGAGGCCGTCGACGACGACAAGACGGGACGCGAGGTCGCGGCCATCGCGGCCGCCCTCGAGAAGGCGCGCTACGACCTCGCCGCCCACGAGTCGTTGAAGACGGCACCCCGCGGCTACGCCAAGGACCATCCCCGCATCGACCTGTTGCGGCGCAAGGGCCTCGTCGCCGGCAAGCAGTGGCCCGTCGCCAAATGGCTGCACACGGCGGAGGCCAAGAAGCGGATCGAGCGCGCGTGGCGCGACTTCGCGCCGCTGAACCGGTGGCTCGCGGACCACGTTGGACCCAGCGAACTGCCGCCTGACGAACGCGACGTGCGTTGAACGTGCGTCATCGGCGGCGTGCGGCTTTGCCGTACGCCGCCGGGCCGCAGTAGCACCGATTGTCGAGCGTCAGCGAGTAGAAGCCGATCGAAGCGGAGCGGAGAGCGGCGACGAAGAGACGCTGAGGAGCGCCCGCGACGGCGCGTTGGCGGCGCGGATCCGATAGGCGCAGCGCTGGTCCCCGGCCATCAGGTGCTGGGTGCGCTCGACCACGACGTCGTCGCCCAGCACCTTTCGGAACAGCTCGAGCTCGCTCTGGCAGAACCCCGAACACGACCGGGCGGCGTCGGCGATGGGGCAGTGGTGCTCGACGAGGAGCACGGCCCCGTCGGGCTCGGCGACAGCCTCGGCCAGATAGCCCTCAGCCGTACGCACCTCGGCCAGGCGGGCGATGCGCTCGGCGAGCGGCGTCGTCTCCGGATCAGGGAGCGCCTTCGAATAGCTGGCTTCCTGCGTCTTGGCCCGGGTGCCGAGCACCTTGGTGAGGCCCTTCTCGCCGAGGGCGTCACGGATGGAGCCGATCAGCTCGACCGTGAGGTCGGCGTGGCGGTCGGGGAAGAACGATGTGGCGACGGGCGTGAGGCGCCAGGCGACCGGAGGCCGGCCCCGGCCCACGGGGTCGGAGGCCGACCGCTCGACCAGGCCCAGGGCCTCGAGCGCCTCGAGGTGCTGACGCACCGCGGTGTCGGTGAGGCCGAAGCCGGCGGCCAGCTCGGGCGCTGTGGCCGACTCCACGCGCTTCAGCCGCTCGACGATGCGGCGCTTGGCGTCCGTCAGATCCGCCACGCCGTCACCGTAGCCGATTTTGGCAAGAATCCACTTGACCTAATCGCCGCACCGGCCGAATATGCCAGGAGGGGCCTTCGGGAAATGGAGTGACGATGGACGAGGGTGTGCGGGCCGGGTCGGTCGACGAACTGGAACGGGAGGGCCGCCTGGTCACGAAGGTGGGCACCCTGCCCGTGGTCGTGGTCTGGCACGAGGGCCGCCCCTGGGCCATCGAGGACCGTTGCCCGCACATGGGGTTTCCGCTCCACCAGGGCACGGTCGAAGCCGGCCTGCTGACGTGTCACTGGCACCACGCCCGGTTCGATCTCGACTCCGGCTGCACCCTTGACCCTTGGGCCGATGACGCCACCGCCTTCGACGTCACCGTGCACGACGGCGGCGTCTGGGTCCGGCGCCGAGCGGTGGCCGACGCCGAAGGGCGGCTGCGGCGCCGTCTCGCCGACGGTCTCGAGCACGGCATCACGCTCGTCACGGCCAAGGCGACGCTGGGTCTGCTCGACCTCGATCCCACCGGTGCCAGCGTTGTGGCGACAGCCGTCGAGCACGGCACCACCTACCGCGCCGAGGGTTGGGGCTCGGGGCTCACGGTGCTCACGGCGATGGCCAACGTGCTGCCGCACCTGGATCCCGACGACCGCGCCCTCGCCCTCGTGCACGCCCTCGCCTTCGTGAGCCGCGACACCCGCGGCCACGCGCCCCGCTTCCCCGAGACGGCGCTGGCGACACAGACGCTGACGGCCGAGCGCCTGGCCGTTTGGTACCGCCGGTTCGTCGACACGCGCTCGGCTGACGCCGCCGAGCGCACCCTCGCCACGGCCGTCGCCAGCGTGTCGCGCGCCGACGTCGAGGCGATGATGTTCGCGGCCGTCACCGACCACGTGTTCATCGACGAGGGTCACACCCTCGACTTCACGAACAAGGCGTTCGAGGCGCTGGCCCTCGTCGACAAGGCCGACGCCACGCGCGCGCTCGGTTCGCTCGTGGCGCAGACGTGCGCCGCCGATCGCAGCGAGGAGTCGTCGGAGTGGCGCCATCCGCACGACCTCGCCGGACTGCTGGCGTCGGCCGAGGACCGCCTCGAGGCGGCCCTCGACAAGGGATGGTCCAGCACCGGCGGGTTCACTGCCGTGACCGATCTGGGGTGGGCACTGCTCGAGGACGATCCGGACGCGGTGATCGGCGCCGTGCTCGACGCCGTCGCCGTGGGTGCGGCGCCGGAACAGATCGGCCGGGCCCTCGCCTACGCCGCGGCGCTCCGCATCGTCCGCTTCCACACCCAGAACGACTTCGGTGACTGGAACTCGGTGCACCACGCCTTCACCGCCGCCAACGCCCTCCATCAAGCGCTCGTGCGGTGCCCGACGCCTGAGCTTCTTCGGGGTGCGCTGCACGGTGCCCTGCGCGTCTACCTCGACCGGTTCCTCAACGTCCCGGCGTCCCGTCTGCCGACGGCGACCGACGGCTCGCTCGACGACCTCGCCGCGTGCTGGGACGTCCAGGGCGCGGTAGACCAGGCCGGCGCCGTCGCCTACGGGTTCCTGCGGGGCGGCGGGGACCGTTCGGCCCTGATCGCCACGCTCGGCCACGCCCTGCTGGCCGAGGACGCCGGGTTCCACTGGTACCAGGTGTTCGAGGCGGGCGTGCGGCAAGCACTGGCGTGGCCGGCCGGCTCCGAAGAATCAGCGTTGGTGCTCACCGCTGTCGCTCGCTTCCTCGCCGCCCACACGCCGACGCGGCGTGAGCTGCCGACGGTGGTTCGCATCGCGGCCCGACTGCGCCGCGGCGAGCCCCTCTACGAAGAGGCCTGACAGGCCCGGCAGAATGGAGGGCGTGGTCGCCCTCTCCGAGCAGAAGGACGTCTTCGCCGGCCCGCTCGGGTTGGTCGACGGCATCGTCGACGAACTGACGCTCGCCCGCTCGGTCGAGCGCTTCCGGGCCCAACGCATCACGCTGCCAACGTTCGCCGAGCTCGCCGACCCTCGCCTCGTCGACCCGGCTCGTGTCGGCGGGGCCGACCCCTCGGCGGCCGACGCCCGCAACCTGTTCCGCGTCCACTGGCACAACGACCTTCGAGGACGGCGTGTCGAACTGCCGGAGCACGTCGTGCTGCCGCCGGCGCTCACGGGCGTCGAGAGTCCGATCGTCGTGCTGTTCGGCGATCGGTTCCCGATGATCGGCGCCCACAAGGTGCTAGCCGCCTACGCGTGCCTCGCGCCACGAGTCGTCACCGGTCAGTTCGACCCGACACGCCATCGCGCCGTCTGGCCGTCGACCGGGAACTACGCGCGCGGCGGCGTC
>DASXAI010000437.1:0-1734 GCA_036406775.1 Acidimicrobiales bacterium | reverse complement strand
CGTGAGCCGTGGGCGGCGACGCCGGTGACGGTGATCTCGGTCCAGGCGAACCCTCGGTGGGCGGTGCCGGCCTGCCGTTCGGTGGGCTCGGTCACTACGGCGGCGTCGATTCCGGCCGGGTCGATGCGGGTGAGGACTTCTTGGATGCCGAGGCTGGCGAGTTCCTCATCGGCGACGGCGGCCACGATGACCTCGCCGTCGACGCCGGCCAGGGCGGCGTCCCGGCCGGCGATGAGGGCGGCGGCCAGGCCGGCCTTCATGTCGTAGGCGCCGCGGGCATAGAGCCGGTCGCCCTCGACCCGGGGCGCGAGGCCGTCGGGGTGGCCGGCCAGGCTGACGGTGTCGAGGTGGCCGCACAGCAGCAGCCGGCGGCCGCCGCGGTCGCGGCCGCCGCGCACGATGATGCTGGGCCGGCCGGCGGTTTTCTCGAGCACGTCGGCGCGCAGGCCGGCGTCCCGTCCCCACTGCGCGATCCAGGCGGCTATCTGCGCCTCCCCGGCGCCGGCCGGATCGAGGCCGGGGTTGACCGAGTCGATGCGGACCAGGGCCTCGAGCAGGTCCAGAGCCGTCATGCTGGTGGCGGTCATGGCTGGCCGGCCAGCCGCAGGACCGCGTTGGCCAGCACATCGGTGCCGTGGGCGCAGGCCCCGGGGTTGGAGTACTCGCGCGGGGTGTGACTGATGCCGCCGTTCTCTCCGGCCACGAACACCATCGCGGTGGGGCAGATCGCGGCGATCTCCTGGGCGTCGTGGCCGGCGCCGGACATGACGCGCACGTAGGGCAGGCCGAGGTCCTCAGCGGTGGCGGCGAGCAGGTCACCGATGCCGGGGTGGAACGGGACGACGGCCGTCTTGGCCATTCTCTCCCAGGCGATCTGGACGCCGTGGCTGGCGGCGAGGTCGTCGACGTAGGAGGCGAGGTGCTGCTCGGCGGCGGTCATCAGGTCGTCGGCGGGGTTGCGCAGGTCGATGGTCAGGGCGGCCTGGCGGGGGATGACGTTGGTCTGGCCGCCGCCGATGCCGAGGTTCCCGACGGTGGCGCGGAGCTGCCCGAAGTCGCCGCTGTCGCACATCCGGCGGGCTTCGACCACGACGGACGCGGCGACCAGGCCCGCGTCGTGCCGGGACGCGATGGGGGTGGTGCCGGCGTGCGCGGCCTCGCCGTAGATGGTGAGCCGCTGCCAGGAGATCGACTGCACGCCCTGCACGATGCCGATGTCGACGCCGGCCCCGGCCAGGATGGGGCCCTGTTCGATGTGGCACTCGAGGTAGGCGTGCGGGACGGGGCGCCGCTCGCAGGTGTCGCCGTCGAACCCGATGCGGATGAGCTCGTCCCCGACGGTCTTGCCGTCGGCGTCGGCAAGCTTGCGGGCGATCTCGAGCGGGATACGGCCCGCGGTGACGGCCGAGCCGAGCATGTCGGTGCCGAACCGGACGCCTTCTTCCTCGGTGAAGAACCCGACCTCGACGTCGCGCAGCGTCGCGATGCCGGCGTCGTCCAGGGTGCGCATCACCTCGATGCCGCCGAGCACGCCGAGGGTGCCATCGAAGGCCCCGCCGGTGGCCACGGTGTCGATGTGGGAGCCCATCAGCACCGGCGGCAGCGACCGGTCACGGCCCGGGCGGGTGGCGTAGACGTTGCCGATGCGGTCGACCCGCACCTCCAGCCCGGCCCCGAGCATCCAGTCCACGCACCGGCGCCGGGCCTCGGCGTCGGCGTCGGTCAGCGCCAGCC
>DASXAI010000436.1:0-7394 GCA_036406775.1 Acidimicrobiales bacterium | reverse complement strand
TGAGCCAGGAAGTCTGGGACCGCATGGGCGTGAAGCCGAAGGAGATGATCCCGTACCTCCTGGCCGATCCGACCCGCACGCTGTTCCAGCAGATGCTGTTCTCCAAGATCGTGCCGAACTGCAAGAAGCTCGGCCTGCTCGACGCGGCCGACGGCTGGCTGCGCGACCGGTTCACCGAGATCGGTGTCATCCAGTTCGAGGACTGGGTCGACACGGGCGAGGAGTACAGCGCCTACGGGCTCGACCAGGAGGCGCCCGCCCCGGCCGCGAGTTAGAGGGGGCGCCGGTCGAGTCGTTTAGCCTGGTCGCATGACCGGACGCTTCGGCGGTGTCGCCACCGCCATGGTGACGCCCTTCGACGACGACGGTGCGCTCGATCTCGACGCCGCGCGCCACCTCGCCCGCTACCTCGTCGCCAACGGGAACGACGGCCTGGTGGTCGCCGGCACCACGGGCGAGAGCCCAGTGCTGTCCGACGACGAGAAGCTGTCGCTGTGGGCAGCCGTCGCCGAGGCGGTCACGATCCCGGTCGTCGCCGGTACCGGCACGAACGACACGGCCCACTCGGTCCACCTCACCAAGGAGGCGTCGAAGCTCGGCGTGGCCGGCGTGCTGGCGCTGTGCCCCTACTACAACCGTCCGTCCCAGGCCGGCATCGAAGCCCATCTGCGGGCCATTGCCACCGCTACCGACCTGCCGGTCATGGTGTACGACATCCCGATCCGCACCGGTCGCAAGGTCGCCACCGAGACCCTCCTGCGCCTGGCGCGCGACGTGCCGAACGTCCTGGCCCTGAAGGACGCCGCCGGTAACCCCGCCGAGACCGTTCGCGTCGTGGCCGAGGCGCCGAGTGGGTTCGAGGTCTACAGCGGCGACGACGGGCTCACGCTCCCGCTGCTTGCCATCGGCGCCGTCGGCGTGGTCGGCGTGGCCACCCACTGGTGCGGCGTCGACGTGGCCGAGATGCTCGACTGCTGGCGCAAGGGCGACACCGACGGTGCTCGCCGCATCAACGCCCGCCTGCTCGAGAGCTGGGTCTTCGAGACGGGCGACGACGCGCCCAACCCGGTGCCGGCCAAGGCGATGCTGCGCCACCTCGGGCTGCGGGTGGGGGAGTGCCGCCTGCCCATGGGCCCGGCCCCGGCCGGGCTGGCCGAACGGGCCCGGCACGTGATGGCCAACCTGGTGGCGGCGCGCGGGTGATCCCGAGCCACGATGGCTGACCCCGTCCGGATCAGCTTCCTCGGCGGCCTGGGGGAGATCGGCCGCAACTGCATGGTGATCGAGCAGGAGGACCGGCTGCTGCTCATCGACTGCGGCCTGATGTTTCCCGACGCCGACATGCACGGCATCGATCTCGTCCTCCCGGACTTCACGTACCTGCGCGAGCACGCCGATCGCATCGAGGCGTGCGTGGCGACCCACGGTCACGAGGACCACGTGGGCGGCCTCTCGTACCTGCTGCGCGACTGCTCGTTCCCGATCTACGGGTCCGACCTCACGCTGGGCCTGGCCGCCAACCGCATCGACGAGTCCGGCCTGCTCGACCGGACCACGCTCGTGCGCGTGAACGACGGCGAGCGCCGCCGCATCGGACCGTTCGACGTCGAGTTCATCCCGGTGACCCACTCGGTGCCGCGGGCCCACGCCGTCGCCGTGCACACGGGCCAGGGCGTGATCCTGCACTCGGGCGACTTCAAGCTCGACCTCACGCCGGTCGACGGACGCCTCACGGACCTGAGCCGCATCGGTGCGCTCGCCACCACGGAAGGCATCCGGCTGCTGATGTCGGACTCCACCAACGCCGAGAACCGCGGCCACGCGCCGAGCGAGCGGGACGTGGGCGCGGTGTTGCGCTCCACCTTCCATGCCGCAGAGGGCCGGCGGGTGATCACGGCCAGCTTCGCCAGCCACATCCACCGCATCCAGCAGATCGCCGACGCCGCCATCGAGTCCGGCCGGGTCGTCGCCACCCTCGGCTTGTCGGTGCGCAAGAACATCCGTCTCGCCCGCGACCTCGGGTTGTTGCACATCCCCGGCGACCGGCTGGTCGACATCGAGCAGATCGACGACTACCCGCCGGAGCGGGTCTGCGTTATCTCGACGGGCAGCCAGGGGGAGCCGATGTCGGCGCTGGCGTTGCTGGCCGCCGGCAACAACCGGTGGCTCAAGGTGGGCGACCGCGACACGGTGATCCTCTCGAGCCACGCCATCCCCGGCAACGAGTTCAACGTCAACCGGGTGATCGACGGGTTGCTGCGTTCGGGGGCCGAGGTCGTCCACAGCGGCGTCTCCGACGTCCACGCCACCGGCCACGCCCAGGCCGAGGAGCTCAAGACGCTGCTCGCCATCGCCCGGCCCGAGTGGTTCGTCCCCATCCACGGCGAGTACCGGCACCTGCTGGCCCACGCCAAGCTGGCGGTCACGATGGGGGTGCGTCGCGACCACGTGATCGACTGCACCGACGGCGACACCATCACCATCAGCGACGACGGCGTGGCGCTCACCGGTCGGGTGCCGGCGGGGTACCTCTACGTCGACGGCATCGTCGGCGACGTCGGCCAGGGCGTGCTGCGCGACCGGCGGCTGCTGGCCGACGAGGGTGTGGTGGTCGTGGTCGTGGCCGTCGACACACTGTCGGGCAAGGTCATCAACGGTCCCGAGATCATCACGCGGGGCTGGGTCTACGCCCCCGAGGCCGACGCCTTGCTCGACGAGGGGGAGGCCCGAGTGGCCGAGGCCGTCGAGGCGGCGTTCGCGACCGGCATCCGCGACGTCGAGTTGCTGGAGAAAGAGGTGCGCCGGACCGTGGGGCGGTTCGTGAGCGAGCGCACGCGCCGGCGGCCGATGATCGTGCCAGTAGTGATGGAGGCGTGAACAACGGCGGCGTGAAGAACGGCGGCGTGAACCGGGTCCTGGCCGCGCTGGCCGTGGTGCTGGTCGCCGCCGCGTGCTCGGGCGGTGGGTCCTCGAAGACGGGCGCGCCGCCACTGCGGATCGACCTGGCGCCCGCGGGTGTGGCCGCCGTCGAGGCGGCGCGGGGCGGTCCCCAGCAGTACACCGAGATCAACGCCTTCGACCAGGGCGTCAATCTGTTCGTGGCCACGGGCGACGGCAACGAGCTGGCCTACGTCTACCGCGACGGACACCTCGATCCGCCCGCCAGCCCGGAAACGGCCACGGGCACGCCGTTCGGGCTGCAGGGCGTGGCCGTCGACGCCGGGCCCCGCCTGCTCGCCGACGTGAAGACCCGGATGCCCGAGGTCACTCCGGTGGCCATCACGCTCGTGCAACGTCCCGTCGAAGGACTGGTCTGGGACGTGGGCGTCCTGGGCGAGAAGGGCGGCCGTATCGACATGCTCTACACGCCGGCCGGCGTCTTCCTCGGCCCCGTCGCCGACCAGTGAGCGTTCGGGATGTCCGAACGTTCGCGCGCCCCGTTGGTAACTTGAGGTGATGGCGACACGTCGGTCGTCCAGTTCACCGCGGCCCGCGGCGTCGTCGGGACCGCGGCGCCAGACGCCGGCGTGGCGCGCCACGGTGAACGGCCACGAGTCCGATCTGATCGGACTCGGGTTGATCGTCGTGGCCCTCGTGCTCGCCCTGGGCACCTACGGCCACTTCGCCGGCATCGTGGGTGACGGCCTGGAATGGCTGGCCGCCCTGCTCACCGGCCTGGGCCGCTTCCTCCTGCCCCTCGCCATCGCCGCCATCGGCGTGGCCCTCATCAGCAACCGCCGCTCCTCGAACCGGCTGCGGCTGGTCGTGGGCTGCGTCGCCGTCGCCGCCGCCGTGCTCGGGCTCCTGCACGTGCTGCGGGGTCCGCACGAGGTGTCGACGTCGTACGACGCCGTGGACGACGCCGGCGGCTGGCTGGGCGCGGTCGTGGGCGAGCCGTTGCGCAGCCTTCTCGCCACCGCCGGCTCGTCTGTGCTGCTGCTCGCCATCATCGTGGCCGGCGCCATCCTGGCCACCCAGGCGTCGCTGCGCACGCTCGCCCACGGCGTGGCCAAGGGCGCCCGCACCGCCAGTGCCCGCGTCGCCGGCGTGGGGAAGCCGGCCCTCGACGCGGCGCGGCGCAAGTTCGACGAGGTCTCGACCCTCACCAGCGAACGGCTCGGTGCCGACGGCGACGACGACGCCCACAGCCCTGACGCGCCCACGCAGCCGCTCGACCCCACCAATCCCGGCCTGCCGCCGCCGCAGCTGTACGACTACTCGCTCGAGGAGCCCGACCCCCAGGCCCGCCGCCGGTCATCGGCGTTTCCGCCGCCCGACCCGGCGACGCGGTCGGGGCCGACACCCCAGCAGCTCGCCATCGACCTTGGTCCGGGCGCCAAGAGCGCGTGGAAGCTGCCGCCGGCCAAGCTGCTCGAGCGCACCTCGGCCCAGCAGGTCGACCGCCAGGCCATCGAGGAGCGTGGCCGCGACCTCGAGTTGGCGCTCGCCTCCCACGGCGTAGAGACCCGACTTGTCGGCATGACCGTCGGTCCCACCGTCACTCGCTACGAACTCGAGCTCGGCCCCGGCGTGAAGGTGGCGCGGGTCACCGCCCTCCACAAGGACATCGCCTACGCCCTCGCCGCCCTCGATGTGCGCATCCTCGCTCCCATCCCGGGACGCTCCGCCATCGGCGTCGAGGTGCCCAACAACCGCCGCCACCTCGTCGCCCTGGGCGACCTGCTGGCGTCGGCCGAGGCCAAGGCGGCCAGCCATCCCCTCGACGTGGCGGTGGGGAAGGACATCGCGGGCCGCTCGGTGATGCTCAACCTGGCCACGCTGCCGCACCTGTTGATCGCCGGTGCCACCGGGGCGGGGAAGTCGAGCGCCCTCAATTCGATGATCACCTCGTTGCTGATGCGCACCACGCCCGACCAGGTGCGGATGATCCTCGTCGACCCCAAGCAGGTCGAGATGGGCCAGTACAACCGGCTGCCCCATCTCCTCACCCAGCCCGTCACCAACCCGAAGAAGGCGGCCAACGCCCTGGGGTGGGCGGTCAAGGAGATGGACCGGCGGTACGACATCCTCGCTGAGGTCGGCTACCGCGACATCACCGGCTACAACGCCGCCTTCGACCGGGGTGAGCTGCAGCCCGACCGCGGCTCCGACCGGAGTTACGAACGCCTCCCGTTCATCGTGGTCGTGGTCGACGAGCTCAACGACCTCATGATGGTGGCGGCGCGCGACGTGGAGGACTCGATCACCCGGATCGCCCAGAAGGCCCGAGCCGTCGGCATCCACCTGATCGTCGCCACCCAGCGGCCGAGCGTGAATGTGATCACCGGCGTCATCAAGGCCAACATCCCGGCGCGTATCGCCTTCGCCGTGTCGAGCCTCACCGACAGCCGCGTCATCCTCGACCAGCCGGGCGCCGAGCGCCTCGTGGGCAAGGGCGACATGCTCCTCCTCGGCGCCACCTCGAACGTGGCGCAGCGGATCCAGGGCGCGTGGGTGGGCGAGGAGGAGATCCGCGGCGTCGTCGCGTTCTGGCGGCGCCAGGCCCCCGAGGTTCGCTACATCTCCGGCATCGAAGGCGACGACGACCGCCCCGGTGGGCTCGGATTGGGCGCCACGGGCGACGACGCCGACGACGAGTCGCTCGTGCGGGCGGCGATGGATCTCGTCGTGCGGAGCCAGCTCGGCTCCACGTCCATGTTGCAGCGCAAGTTGAAGATCGGCTTCGCCCGAGCCGGGCGCATCATGGACCTGCTCGAGCAGCGCGGCGTGGTCGGGCCGTCTGAAGGCTCCAAGGCCCGGGCCGTCCTGATGACGGTGGAGGAGCTCGATCTCCTCCAGGAAGCCGACCGAGACGGCTGAACCGGGACGGCTGAGCGAGAGCTACTGTCCCGGCTCATGGCCGACTTCACCGAGATCACCACCGGGCTGCGGTTCCCGGAGGGTCCCATCGCCATGCCCGACGGTTCGGTCGTCGTGGTCGAGATGTTCGGGCCTCGACTCACCCGCATCCAGCCGGACGGGACCAAGGAGACGATCGCCGAGATCCCGGGCGGTCCGAACGGCGCCGCCGTGGGCCCGGACGGCGCGTTCTATCTGTGCAACAACGGCGGCTGCTTCACGCCGATCGAACTGAACGGCCTGCTGCTGCCCGGCCCGTTCGATCCCGATCGGTACATCGGGGGCCGCATCCAGCGCGTCGACCCGAACACCGGCGCCGTCACCGACCTGTACACCGAGGTCGACGGCAACCCGCTGCGCGCGCCCAACGACCTCGTCTTCGATCACCAGGGCGGCATGTGGTTCACCGACCACGGGATCCGCCACGGACGCTCCAGCGACATCACCGGCATCTACTACGCCAAGGCCGACGGCTCGATGGTGAAGGAAGCCGTGTTCCCCACCGAGGCACCCAACGGCATCGGCCTGGCGCCGGACGACACCGCCGTCTACTGGGCCGAGACCCACACCGGCCGCGTGCTCCGCCGCAACATCACCGGGCCCGGCGAGGTCGAAGCCGTCGAGCCGTTCGACTTCGTGACGCCGTGCCTGGCCGGATTGCCCGGGATGCAGCTGCTCGACTCGCTGGCGGTCGACAGCGACGGCAACGTCTGCGTGGCCACGCTCATCAACGGGGGTGTCACCGTCATCTCGCCCAAGGGCGAGATCATCGACTTCGTCGCAACCGGCGACATCATGACGACCAACGTGTGCTTCGGCGGCCCCGACCTCCGCACGGCGTACATCACCGTGTCGGGCACCGGGCGGCTCATCTCGACGCCGTGGCCCCGCCCGGGCCTCCAGCTCGCCTACTGATATTCACGACACGAACGGTTCCGGTCGGGAGAACTAGCCTGGTCCTGCTTATGCCGACGCGCTTCTTCGTGGAGACGCTCGGCTGCCCCAAGAACCAGGTCGACTCCGAGAAGATCGTCGGCACCCTCCTCGCCGAGGGCATGGTGGCGGCCGACGATGCCGCCGCCGCCGACCTCGTGGTCGTCAACACCTGCGCCTTCATCCACGACGCCCGTCAGGAGTCGGTCGACACCGTGCTGGCGTTGGCCGACGCCCGCAAGACCGGCGCCCGCCTCGTCGTCACCGGTTGCCTGGCCGAGCGCTACGGCGACGAGCTGGCCGACGCTCTGCCCGAAGCCGACCTCGTAGCCGGATTCGGCGTGCCGGTCACGCTGACCGCCAAGCCGGGCCGGCGACCGGTCCCCAGTCTCGATCTGCTGAACCTGCCGCGGCCGCCGGCGACGGCGCCATGGGCGTACGTCAAGGTGGCCGAGGGGTGCGACCGGACGTGCGGGTTCTGCGCCATCCCGTCGTTCCGCGGCCCCCAGCGCAGCCGCACGCCCGAGTCGATCCTCGCCGAGGTCGACCAGCTCGACGCGGTGGAGATCGTGCTCGTCGCCCAGGACCTGGCGTCGTACGGC
>DASXAI010000435.1:0-5305 GCA_036406775.1 Acidimicrobiales bacterium | reverse complement strand
GCGTGATCGCCATAGAGCGCCACGAGCGCGACGCCGAGCGCATCCGCGCCAACGCCGTCGCCCACCGCGTCAGCGTCGAAGTCGTCACCGGCGCGGCGCCGGAGGTCTTGGCCGCGCTGCCCGAGCCGGACCGCATCTTCGTCGGTGGCGGCGGCCTCGACGTCCTCGACGCTGCGCTCGACCGACTGCGGCCCGGCGGCACGATCGTGGCGACCTACGCCGCGCTCGACCGCGCCGCGGCGGCGTGGGGCCGGCTCGGCTCGCTCGTCCAGGTCGCCGTCAGCCGCGGCGAGGCGATCGGGAACCCGCCGTCACTGCGCCTCGCGGCCGAGAACCCGGTGTTCGTGTGCTGGGGCCCGTCGTGAGCGTGTTGTCGGTCTCGGTCACCGAGCGCGGCCGCCACACGGCCCGCCGGTTGCCGTACGAGCACGTCCACGGGGCCCTCGCCACCACGGTGCGCCAACGCTGGTTCGAGTGCGACGGGTTCGTGCTCTTCTGCGCCGTCGGCGTCGCCGTGCGCGTGGTCGCCCCGCTGCTCGGCTCGAAGGCCGGCGATCCGGCCGTGGTCTGCGTCGACGAGGCCGGCTGCTTCGCCGTACCGGTGGTCGGCGGCCACCGCGCCGGCGCCAACGACCTCGCACGCGACGTCGCCGCCGTTCTGGGCGCCACGCCCGTGGTGACGACCGCCACGGATTCTGTCGGCCTCCCCGCCCTCGACGATCTTCCGGGCTTCACCGCCGAAGGCGACGTCGCCGGCGTGACGCGGGCGTGGCTCGACGGCGATCCGCCCGCCGTCGAGGTCGACGCCGCGCTGGCCCGCTGGCGCGTGCCCTTCGTCCCGCCCGGTGGATCGCGCGGGGGGCGGGTCGTGGTCAGCGACCGCGTGCAGCCGCTGGAACGCATGACGGTCGTGCTGCGCCCGCCATCGCTCATCGTGGGCGTCGGTGCGTCGTCGGGCGCGCCGGCCGCCGAGATCGGCGCCCTCGTCACGGCCACCCTCGACCAGGCAGGTCTGGCACTGACGGCGGTGGCCGCCGTCGCCACCCTCGATCTGAAGGTCGCCGAGCCCGGAATCCTCGCCCTCGGCCTCCCGCTGCAGACCTTCCCGGCCGACGTGCTGCGCGCCGTTCCCGTTCCCAATCCCAGCGCCGTCGTCGCCCAGGCCGTCGGCACGCCGAGCGTCGCCGAGGCCGCCGCAATCGCCGCCGCCGGGCCGGGCGGCGCCCTCGTGGCACCGAAGCGGACATCGCCGCACGCCACGGTGGCGCTGGCACGCCGCGCCGGACCCCGCGGCCACCTCGCCATCGTCGGTCTCGGACCAGGCGAGCCCGCCCATCGCACCGCGGCCGCCGCCGCCGCCGTCCGCCATGCCGACGTCGTGGTCGGCTACGGCCCGTACGTCGAGCAGTGCGCCGACCTGCTGAGCTCGCGCCACTCGGTCGTACGGTCGGCGATCGGCGCCGAAGTCGGTCGCTGTCGCCACGCCCTGCGGCTGGCCGCCGAGGGCCGGCGCGTCGCGCTGGTGTGCTCGGGCGACGCCGGCGTCTTCGGTATGGCATCCCTCGCGCTCCAGCTGGCGCCGGAGCTCGGCCATCCCGACGTCGAGGTCGTACCGGGCATCACCGCCGCCCTCGCGGCCGCAGCCCTGCTGGGCGCGCCCCTCGGACATGATCACGCCGTCGTCAGCCTGTCGGATCTGCTCACGCCCTGGTCGGTGATCGAGCAGCGGCTGCGCGCCATGGCCGAGGCCGACGTGGTCGTCGCCCTCTACAACCCGCGCTCCAGCCGGCGCACCTGGCAGCTCGACACGGCGCGCCAGATCCTGCTGGCGCATCGGTCCGCCGACACGCCGGTGGGCATCGTCACCGACGCCGGCCGGCCGGGTCAGCGCATCGAGCGGACCACGCTCGGGACGCTCGACGTCGAGAGCGTCTCGATGCTGTCGATCGTGATCGCCGGCTCGTCGCAGTCGCGCTGGGTGGGCGGCCGGCTCGTGACGCCGCGGGGGTACCCGTCGTGACCGTCGTGATCGACACGAGGTGTACGGCCTGCGGTGCGTGCATCGTCACCTGTCCCGAACGGGCCCTCCGCCGCGCAGCGGCGCGCCCCGCCGTCGTCGACGAACGGTGCACGCGCTGCCTCGCCTGCATCGAGGTCTGCCCGGTCGACGCCATCGCGGAGGTGTCGGCGTGACGGCGCACCCGATCGAGGTCGAGAGCTACCGGATCATGTCCGAGCGCGTCGACCTGTCGGCGTGGCCGCCGCCGGCCCGCGCCGTCGTGGCCCGCATGATCCATGCCTCCGCCGACGTCGAGTACGCCAGCACGGCGCGCCTCACGGACGACGCAGTGGCGGCCGGCATCGACGCCGTGCGGGCCGGCGCGCCCGTGATCTGCGACTCGCACATGGTGCGCGTGGGGATCACCGGCGTTCCGGCGAGGTGTCTGCTCGACGAGATCCCGGAGGCGCCACCCGGTTCCACCCGCGCCGCGGCCGCCATCCGCGTCGCCGCCCGACGCCATCCCGACGGCGCCGTCTTCGTGATCGGCAACGCCCCGTCGGCGCTCACCGCGCTGCTCGAGATCCCGGTGCGGCCGGCCCTCGTCGTCGGTCTCCCGGTCGGCTTCGTGGGCGCGGCCGAAGCCAAGGCGGCGCTGCGGGCGTGCGGCTGGCCGTCGATCACCAACACGGGCGAGAAGGGCGGCAGCGCGGTGGCCGCCGCCGCCGCCAACGCCCTCGTCCGCCTGGCCAAGGAGCAACCGTGACCGAGTCCCCCGGCCTGTTCGTCATCGGCCACGGCACGCGTGACGCCGCCGGTGTCGCCGAGTTCCGCCGGTTCCTCACTGTCGTGCAGGCGGCCGCACCCGCGGTGGCGGTGGGCGGCGGCTTCATCGAGTTCGCCGAGCCCGATCTCGATACCGCCATCGACGAACTCGTCGCCGCCGGAGGCGGGCAGTACGGCGTCGTCGCGGTGCCGCTCGTGCTCCTCGGCGCCGGTCACATGAAAGACGACGGGCCCGCCGCCCTGGCCCGGGCGCGAGAGCGGCATCCCGGCGTGGCCATGGCGTACGGCCGCGAGCTCGGCGTGCACCCAACGGTGCTCGCCCTGACCGAACAGCGAGCCCGCGAGGCCATGGATGGCGCGGCGGCCGGACCGCACGCGACCGTCCTGGTGGGCCGCGGCTCCACTGACCCCGACGCCAACAGCGATCTCTACAAGGTGAGCCGGCTCCTGTGGGACCATCGCGGCCTCGGGCTGGTCGAGCCGGCGTTCGTCTCGCTCGCGCCGCCGAGCGTGGCCCAGGCGATGGAACGCTGCCGGCGGCTCGGCGCCACGGCCATCACCATCGTGCCGTACTTCTTGTTCGCCGGGGTGCTGCCCGATCGCATCGGCGCCGAAGCGGCCGCGTGGGCGAGTGAGCATCCGGAGATCGACGTGCGGGTCGGGCGCCACTTCGGGCCGGCGCCGGAGCTGGCGGCGCTCGTCATCGAGCGCTACGAGGAGGCGCGGCGCGGTGACGCTCGCATGAACTGCGACTGCTGCGCCTATCGCACCGCGCTCCCGGGGTACGAGGGCCGCGTCGGGCAGCCCCTCGCGGTGCACCGGGTTCACCACGACCATCCGCATCGCCACGCCCACTCGCACTGATGACCGGCTTGCCCGTCACGCTCAACCTCGACGGTGTGCCCTGCCTCGTCGTGGGCGCGGGTGCCGTGGGGGCGCGCAAGGCGGCGTCGTTGCGCGCCGCCGGCGCCGAGGTGACGGTCGTGGCGCCCGAGCGCAACCGGCCGTTCCGGTCGGGCGACAGCGCCGGGCACCGTCTCGTGGTGGCGGCCACGAACGATCCCACCGTGAACGACGCCGTCGAGGCCGACGCCCACGCCCACGGCGCCTGGTGCAACCGCGCCGACCGGCCCGACGGCGGCGACCTCGCCTTCGCCGCGGCCCACCGGTTCGCCGGCGTCGTGATCGGCGTGACGACGCTCGGCCGCGACCCGGCGACGGCGGTGGCGGTGCGCGATCGCATCGCCGCTCTGCTCGAGGCCCAGCCGTGACCGTCTACCTCGTCGGCGCCGGGCCCGGCGATCCCGGGCTCTTGACGGTGAAGGGCGCCGAGGTGCTCGGTCGGGCCGACGTCGTCGTGTACGACCGGCTCTCGGTGGCCAGCCTGCTCGAGCTGGCGCCGGACCGGGCCGAGCGCATCAGCGTCGGCAAGGCGCCGGGACGGGCACCGGTGCCCCAATCGGACATCAACGCCCTCCTCGTGGCGCGGGGTCGCACGGGCGCCACCGTCGTGCGACTGAAGGGCGGCGACCCGTTCGTCTTCGCCCGCGGGGGTGAGGAGGCCCAGGCGCTGCTGGCCGCCGGGGTCCCGTTCGAGGTCGTTCCCGGCATCACGTCGGCGATCGCCGTGCCCGCCTACGCCGGCATCCCCGTCACGATGCGCCACACCGCGCTGTCGTTCACCGTCGTGACCGGGCATCAGGACGCCGGCGGCGCCGACGTCGACTGGGAGGCCATCGCCCGCGTCGGCGGCACCATCGTCGTGCTCATGGGGGCGGCCCGCATCGCGTCCGTCGCCTCTCGGCTCATGGCCGGGGGCTTGGCGCCCGACACGCCGGTGGCCGCCGTCCACTGGGGCACCCGGCCCGAGCAACAGGTCACCCGAGCCACGCTGGCCACCATCGGCGACCACGACCTGGCCCCACCCTCGACGGTGGTGATCGGCGCCGTCGCCGCCCTCGACCTGTCGTGGTTCACCCCATCCCCACCGCCGACGTGACACTTTTGCACCTCAGGCGTGCAAAACCGTCACATCGAGACTCGGGGGGAGGCCGGCTTCAGGCCCGGGCGGTGACGAGCCAGGCGGCGCCGGCGAGGACGACGCGGCCGTCGACGAGACGGGTGGCGAGGGCGGCCCGCAGGCGGTCGAGGGCGTGGGCCCGGCGCTCGTCGTCGAGGTCGGCGAGGGCGCGGCGGACCTCGCTCATCCATGTGCAGTGAGTGACGGCGGCGTCCAGCCCCTCGCCGCCGCCCATCACGACGGGCGCCGTCACCGACTGCACCTCCACCGCCTCGTACCCGGCATCGCGCAAGACCGTGCGGACGAGGTCGTCGTCGGCCAGGGCGTAGGGACCGGGCCGCCGCGCCGGAGGCGGCGGTGCACCGGTGATCGGCTGCATGGCCGTGAGCACGAGCGACCCGAGCTCGTTGGCGCCGACCGGCTGCCAGCAGATGAAAACCAGCCGCCCGCCCGGCCGGAGCGACGTCCGGATGTTGGCGAAGGCGGTCGTGAAGTCGTCG
>DASXAI010000434.1:0-3360 GCA_036406775.1 Acidimicrobiales bacterium | reverse complement strand
GCACCGGGCGTGTGAGCCGCCGCCCGTCCGCACGGCCTCGATGGCCACGAGCGAGGCGAAGGCGGAGTACCCGTCGTCGGCACCGCCGCGCCCGTAGAGGCGCTCACCGTCGAGAACAGGAGTCCACGGGCCGAGGCCGTCGCGCCAGCCCGTCATCTCGGGCTGCTTGTCGTAGTGGCCGTACAGCACCACGGTGTCGTCCGGCGCCGCGGCGCCGAAGGCCGGGACCTCGACGACGACAACGGGCGTCAGCCCGGGGAGCTGCACGATGTCGACGGCGAGACCGTCGATCGGGCGGCGCCGGCACCAGTCGGCCACCAACGTGGCGGCCGCCGCCAGGTGGCCATGGGCCTCCCAGTCGACGTCGAAGCTCGGTGACAGGCCCGGGATGGCGATGAACCCTTCCAGTGCGGGCACGATGTCGGTCCGCCACGCGTCAGCGACGTGCCGTTGAACGGCGTCGAGCTGCAGTGTCACCTGGCGCGGACAGCGGCGAGGCGGTCGACGACGGCTTCGGCTTCGGCGACGAGGCGGCGGACGATGTCACCGGCCGGCTCGAGCGTGTCGATGCCGCCGACGCCCTGGCCGCACGGGTAGAACTCGCGGCGCGGGTCGGTGGGCGTGCCGTCGGGTGCGCCGAGGTGGTTGGCCCCGGCCTTGGCCGAGGCGACCACCTGGGCCGGGAACGGTTGCAGCTCGTCTGGATGCTCCTCGTAGTGCTGGGTCCAGTCGTTGCGCACGACACGGCACGTCTTGCCGGTGTAGGCCCGGCTGATGACCGTGCCGTCCTCCGGCAGGCCGAGCAGCGTCTCCTTGTAGCCGGCCACGGCGCGGGCCTCGGGGGACGCGATGAAGCGAGTGCCCAGCCACACGCCGTCGGCGCCGAGGGCGAGGGAGGCGGCCAGGCCCCGGCCGTCGAACAGGCCGCCGGCGGCGACAACGGGAACCCGGGCGCCCACGGCATCGACGACCTGAGGCACGAGGGCCACAGTGGCCACCGTGCCGGTGTGGCCGCCCGCCTCGGTGCCCTGGGCCACCACGAAGTCGCAGCCGCTCTCGACCGCCGCCACGGCGTGACGGACCTTGCCGGCCATGGACCCCACGAGGACATTGCTCTCGTGCAGCAACTCGATGGCGTCGCGGGGGACGCCCAGGCCGGCGACGAAGACGCGGGCGCCGCCCTTCACCACGTCGCCGATCTGGCTGGCGATCTGACCCGGCAACGCCGTCAGGAGATCGACGCCGAACGGCTTCGAGGTGAGCTCGCGCACCTTGGCCATCTCGGCCACCATCTCCTCCGGGCGCATCGCCGACGCCCCCATGCAGCCGAAGCCGCCGGCCTCCGACACCGCGGCGACGAGGCGGTGGTACGAGACGCCGCCCATCCCGGCCAGCATGACGGGGTGGTCGACCTCGAGGATGTCGGTGAGGCGCGTGCGCAGCATGACCCGCACCCTAGGATCCGTCGACCGTCTACCGGTACGCCCCGTCCCGGTCGAGAAACCGCCGGTGCCAGCGCGGCGGGGTCAGCAGCACGGCGCGGGGTTCGTCCTCGAACAACCAGCGGCCGAAGTTGCGGCGCGTCCACGGCGACACGCCGGCGATGCGGACGGCTGCCCGGGCGCCGAGCGCCGTGCGCAGCGCGTGCTGCAGCGCGACGGACATGCGGTGGTCGGGAACGAGTGAGCGCGCCATCGCGGCCTCATACTCCTGCCGGGCCCGGTCGGGCGCCAGCGCGCCGGCCGCCGCGATGGCTTCGCCGGCGGCGATCCCGCTGTCGAGCGCCTGGGCGATGCCCTCGCCCGTCATCGGATCGGTGGCGGCCGCGGCGTCGCCCACGAACAGCGCCCGTCCGGACGCGAGCACGGCGCGATCGACCCGCGCCGGGATGGGCCATGCCTTGGGCGTCCCGTCGATGCGGGCCTCCGGCCCGAGGGCCTCGCGCACGTGCGGGCGCTGCAGGAGGTCCTGCCACTGCGCCTTCATCTCACTGGTCCGACGGCCATCGCGCAGGATGCCGAAGCCCACGTTGGCGCGCCCGTCAGGCAAGGGGAACGACCAGGCGTACCCCGGGAGCAGGTCGGGCTCGAACCACACCCACAGGCGGTCCTGCGCCGAGCCCGTGACCGACGAGGCGTACTGCCGGAAGGCATGCCAGTCCCCCAGGTACCCCGGTTCGGCCAGGCCTAGGTGTTTGCGCAACGGGGACCACATGCCGTCGGCGCCCACGGCGTAGCGGGCCCGGACCAGGCCGAGGCCGTCGACGTCGACCTGCACCGCGTCGCCCTGCTGCGTGGCCGCCGTGAGCCCGTGGCCGTCGTGCACCTTCACGCCGGCGGCGCGGGCCAGATCGAGCAGGGCGGCGTCGAGTTCGATCCGCGGCGTGACGGCGCCGTATTGGCCGCGGCCCGACGGAAAGGGGAACTCCACCGTGCGGCCCGAGGGCGAGCGCACCCACGCCGCCCCGACCACCTGCCACGAGGGCACTGCACTCGGCGCCAGGCCGAGGTGCTCCAACGTGCGGAGGGCGGCGGTGGTCAGCCCGTCGCCGCAGCACTTGTCACGTGGGAAACGGGCCTTGTCGACGAGCACGACATCGCGTCCGGCCCGGGCCAACGTGAGGGCCGCCGCCGCGCCGGCGGGGCCGCCACCCACCACCACCACATCGGCCTCGATCACCCGCCTGAGGCTAGGAGCTGCATTTCGCCCTGGCAGGGCCACCGGGCAAGATGGTCCGCCATGACAACTCTCCTGGAGGGCCGCATCGCCATCGTGACCGGCGCCGGGCGCGGCATCGGTCGCGAGCACGCCCTGTCGCTCGCCCGCCATGGCGCCAAGGTCGTCGTGAACGACCTCGGCGGCAACGTCGACGGCACCGGTGGCGACCTCAGCCCGGCCGAACAGGTCGTGGCCGAGATCGAGGGCGCCGGCGGCGAGGCCGTCGCCAACGGCGACGACATCTCGACGTGGGAGGGAGCCCAGCGCCTCATCAACACCGCCGTCGAGACCTTCGGCGACCTCCATGTGCTCGTCAACAACGCCGGCATCCTCCGGGACCGGATGCTTACGAACATGACCGAGGAAGAGTGGGACGCGGTGATCAAGGTCCACCTGAAGGGCACCTTCGCGCCCAGCCGGTGGGCGGCCGCGTATTGGCGCGAGCAGGTGAAGGCGGGACAGACGGTCGACGCCCGGATCATCACCACCACGTCGGTGTCGGGCATCTACGGCAATCCCGGCCAGACGAACTACGGGGCCGCCAAGGCCGGCATCGCGTCGTTCACCAACATCGCCGCCCTCGAGCTGGCGCGCTACGGCGTCACGGTGAACGCTGTCGCCCCGGTGGCCCTCACCCGGATG
>DASXAI010000433.1:0-19683 GCA_036406775.1 Acidimicrobiales bacterium | reverse complement strand
GGCTGGCGCTGGCCCTCGCCACGCTGGCGTTCGGGTTCATCGGCGACACGATCCTGTTCCAGCTCGACCGGCTCAACAACTTCAGCACCGGCTGGACCTTGACCCGCCCGGAGATCTTCGGGATCAGCTTCAAGAGCGACGAGTCGTACATCATGCTCCTGCTGATCTTCCTGGGCGCCGGCATCTGGGTCGTGTCGAACGTACAGAAGTCGAGGATCGGCCGGTCGATCCTGGCCGCCCGGTTCGCGCCCGCCGCCGCGTCGGCCATCGGCATCTCGACGCGGCGCGCCATCCTGGCCACGTTCGCCCTCACCGGCATGCTCGCCGGCCTCGGCGGCGCCCTCCTCGCCTTTGGCGCGGGTGGCGCCCAGCCCACGACGTGGCCGACCTTCATCGGCCTGGTGTGGCTGATGGTGGCCATGATCCAGGGCGTCCGCCGGCCGGCCGCCGCCTTCATCGGCGGCTTGCTCACTGTGCTGTTCCCGCGCGTGTTGCAGACCGGCTTCTGGGGCCTGACGCCGGAGGTCACGGACCCCACCATCCCGACGATCCTGTTCGGGCTGGGCTGCATCGCCCTCGCGAACCAGCCCGACGGCGCCCTGCACAGCATCAGCATGCAGAACTACCTGCGGCGCCAACGCCGCCGGGAGCGCCGAGCGGCCACCGCCGAAGCACCCGTGCCCGCCGCCGTGACGGCATCAGCGGCTGCCCCTCGTCACGCGTCGGTCGCCACGAACGGGCCGTCGGCTCCCGTCGACGAACTGCTGCAACTCAGCGGCCTCGTAGCGGGCTACGACGACACCGAAGTCCTCCACGGCATCGATCTCGAGGTGCCGCGCGGTTCGATCATGGCCGTCCTCGGGCCCAACGGCACCGGGAAGTCGACGCTGTGCGGTGCCCTCGCCGGCACGGTGCACATCACCGGCGGCGCCATCGTGCTCGACGGCGAGAACATCACGAACCTGCCAGCGCACCGCCGAGCCGCCCACGGCCTGTTGCTGGCGCCCGAGTCCCGCGGCATCTTCCCATCGCTGACGGTCGAAGAGAACCTCGCGGTCGCGCTGCCGTCGGCCGATGACCGGCGCCGGGCGTTCGAGCGCTTTCCCCCGCTCGCCGAGCGCGCCGCGCTGCCCGCCGCCAACCTCTCGGGCGGCGAGCAACAGATGCTGTGCCTCGCTCCCCTGCTCGTGAAGCCGCCGCGCCTGTTGATCGCCGACGAGATCACCCTCGGCCTGGCCCCGTCGATCGTGGCCGGCATCCTCGAGCACCTCCGCGAGCTGCGGGAGGCCGGCGTCACCATCCTCATGGTCGAGGAGAAGGCGCGCCACGTGTTGGGCCTGGCTGACTACTGCGCCTTCCTGTCGCTCGGCCGCACGACGGCGTGGGGACCGATGGCGGAGTTCAGCGAGGAGATCATCGCCGAGTCGTACCTCGGCACGTCGTCGGCCGTGACGATCACCGCCCACGAGGAAGAGGCGGCGCTGCCATGAGCACTGCAGCCACCGTGAACGGCGCCGCCCGCCTGAGTGTGCGCGACATCTCCGTGCAGTTCGGCGGCATCCGGGCCGTCAACGGCGTCAGCCTCGACATCGGCGCCAGCGAACTGCGCGGCCTCATCGGCCCCAACGGCGCCGGCAAGACGACGCTGTTCGACGTCATCAGCGGCATCCGAGCGCCCAGCACGGGCACGGTCCTCGTCGACGGGGTCGACGTGACCGGCTCGTCGTCGCGTGCCCGTGCCCGCAAGGGCCTCCGGCGCACGTTCCAGCGCCAGCAGGTCTTCACATGGCTGAGCGTGGAGGACAACGTGCTGGCCGCCCTCGAGTGGCGGCCGTGGCGCATGGGCGTGGTCGGCGACGCCCTCGCCCTGCCATGGACACGGCGGCTCGAGTCGGAGCGGCGGACGCGGGTGCGAGACCTGTTGCACGACTGCGGCCTCGATGCCGTGCGCGACCGTCCCATCGGCAACCTGCCCATCGCCACCGTCCGCATGGTGGAGCTGGCCCGCGCCCTCGTCGGCGAGCCGAGCCTGCTCCTCCTCGACGAGCCGACGTCCGGGCTGCGGCCCGTCGACTGCGACACCGTGGCCCGGCTCGTCCGCGACTACCGCGACCGCTCGGGCTGCTCGGTGGTGGTCGTCGAGCACGACATCGAGTTCGTGCTCGGGCTGTGCGACCGGATCACCGTCCTCGAGACCGGCTCGATCATCTTCGACGGCACGCCGGACGAGGCTCGTCGCGATCCCGAGGTACGGAGGGCCTATCTGGGATGAGGGTGACATGACCTACACCAGCATGTGGTCCGAGTTGCGCGGCGTGCCCTTCCGGCAGCGCTGGATCCAGGCCGGCATACGCACCCGCCTTCTGGAGACGGGATGGGAGCACGACCGGGTCCTCGTCTTCCTGCACGGCACCGGCGGCCACAGCGAGGCGTACATCCGCAACCTCGGACCCCATGGCGAGCAGTTCTGGACGATCGCCATGGACCTCGTCGGCCACGGATTCAGCGACCTCGCCGCCGAGCCGCTGGAGATCAAGCACTACGCCGACCACGTCATCGCCGTCCTCGATGCCCTCGAGATCGAACGTGCCGCCATCAGCGGCGAGTCGCTGGGCGGATGGGTCGCCGCTCGCCTCGCCCTCGATCACCCCGATCGCGTCGAGCGCGTCGTGCTCAACACGATGGGTGGCACGCGCGCCGATCCTCAGGTCATGGCGCGCGTTCGCGACCTCACCACCAAGGCCGTCGACGAGGCCAGCTGGGACACCGTGCGGGCCCGCCTCGAGTGGCTCATGGCCGACCCGGCGTCGGTCACCGACGACCTCATCGCGACCCGCCTCGCGATCTACCAGCGGCCCGGCATGCCGGCTTCCATGCGCGCCACCCTCGCGCTGCAGGACATGGAGACCCGACTGCGCAACCTGCTGCGCGACGACGACCTGGCCCGCATCGACCGGCCGGCCTTGGTCTTGTGGACGTCGCACGACCCGACGGCGCCGCCCGAGGAGGGCCGGCGCATCGCCGCCCTCATTCCCGGGGCGCGCTTCGAACTCATGGCCGACTGCGGCCACTGGCCGCAGTTCGAGCGGGCCGACGTCTTCAACGCCCTGCACCTGAAGTTTCTGAACGGAGCCGCATGACCACCGAAACCACCGGGCAGCAACTGACCGAGGACGTGTTCGAACACGCCGCCGACGTGATCGTCGTGGGGTCGGGCGGGGCCGGCTGCGCGGCCATGGCCACCGCCGCCCGCGAGGGCGCCGACGTCTTGCTGGTGGAGCGGGCCGAGGCGCTCGGCGGCACAACGGCTCTGTCGGGCGCCGGCGCGTGGATCCCGAACAACAGCCTCATGCGAGCCGAGGGTGTCGAGGACCCGAAGGAACCGGCACTGCGGTACATGGCATGGCAGGCGTATCCGCAGCTCTACAACCCGGAGAGCCCGACGCTCGGCATGCCGCCCGACGTCTATGCCCTCATGGAGACCTTCTACGACAACGGGGCGGCGGCCATCGACTACCTCATCGAGATGGGCGCGGCCGACTTCTACACCGACATGGAGCTGCCCGACTACTACGCCGAGCACCCCGACAACCGGGCGCCGTACGGCCGCAAGATCTCGCCGCAGGCCCGCAAGATCAGCCACGCCGCCGCCGGCCCGTCGCTCATCGACCAGATGACCACCGCCGCCGGCAAGCTGGGAGCCAACATCCTCACGAACCACCGGGTGATGTCGCTGCTGCGCAACGCCGACGGCGAGGTCGTGGGCGTGGAGGCTCGTACCGGACGGCGCACGGTGCTGCTGCGGGCCCGGCGCGCCGTGGTGTTCGCCACCGGCGGCTTCTTGCACGACCCTGATCTGGCGCGCGAGTTCCTCATCGGCCCGGTGTTCGGCGGTTGCGCCGTGCCCACGTCCACCGGCGACTTCGTGCGCATCGGCATCGAAGCCGGCGCGCAGCTCGGCAACATGGGCCACGCCTGGTGGTACCAGATCTGCCTGGAGCACGCCGCCGGCCACGGCCACACCGCCGGCGGGCTCTTCATGCCCTTCGGCGACAGCATGATCCAGGTGAACCGGCACGGCCGGCGGGTGATGAACGAGAAGGGTCCGTACAACGAGCGGGGGCCGGTCCACTTCGCGTGGGACGGGCGCGAGTATCCGAACCTCGTGCTGTTCTCGATCTACGACGAGGGCGTGGCCCAGAACCCGGATCCGATCGGGCACCGGTGGCCGATCCCGATGCCCGGCGAGGAGGTGCGGTACATCCTGAAGGGCGAGACGCTCGAAGAGCTGGCGGCGCGGATCGAGGAGCGGCTCGCCGAGCTGAAGGAGCACACCGGCGGCGTCATGCTGGCGCCCGAGTTCGTACCGAACCTCGAGGCGAGCATCGAGCGCTACAACGGGTTCGCCCGCACGGGCGTCGACGACGACTTCGGGCGAGGCAGCTCCGCCATCGCGGCCTACTGGAGCGGCGAGCCGCGTCCGGGCGCGAGGAACACCATGCACGAGTTCCGCGACCGTGGGCCGTACTACTCGATGCTCCTCGTGGCGGGCGCCCTCGACACCAAGGGTGGCCCCAAGACCAACGCCAAGTCGCAGGTCCTCAACACGCACGGCGAGCCGATCCCCGGCCTCTACGGCGCCGGCAACTGTGTGGCGTCACCCGCCGGCCAGGCGTACTGGGGACCGGGCGGCACCATCGGTCCCGCCATCACCTTCGGCTGGATCGCCGGGCTCCACGCCGCCAAGGAACCGGAGAAGGTGCTGTGACCAGCAAGGTGGCCCAGCGTCGGGCCAACGTCGCCGTGCTCCACGACATGCTCGAGCTCCTCGGCAAGATGGACATCGACGGCGTGTTCCAGCTGTGGGCCGACGACGGCGCCCTCGAGATGCCGTTCCTGCCGGATCGGTCGCGCCGCCGAACCGCGCCCACGAGCGCGGTGAAGGAGTTCTTCCGCGCCACCAACGAGCAAGCTCTCCATCAGGTCAAGCTCACGATCCGGGCCATCCACCCGATGTTCGACCCCGACTGGCTCGTCGCCGAGTACACGGGCGAGGCCACCGTGCGGGCCAACGGGAACACCTACACCAACTCGTATCTCGGGATGTTCAAATTCCGCGACGGCAAGATCGTGCTCTGGCGCGAGTACATGGACGCTATCCAGTCGCTGTACTGGCAGGACCAGGCCAACGCCGTCCGCGCCGTGTGATGGACGCCGCCGAACGCACCCGGGCGGCGGCCGCGCTGTGGGACGCGGGCGTGAGCCGCGTGCCCATCGCCCCGCTGACCGAGTCGTACCCGAGCATCGTCGCGACCGACGCCTACGAGATCCAGCAGATCAACGTGCAGCGACGGATCGACGGTGGGGCGTCGGTGCGGGGCTACAAGGTCGGGCTCACGGCGAAGGCCATGCAGGAGCTTCTCGGCGTGGACGAGCCCGACTTCGGCCACTTGCTCGGCGACATGTTCGTGGACGAGTCGTCCGTCGTCCCAATGGGCCGGTTCGTGCAGCCGCGGGTCGAGCCCGAAGTGGCCTTCGTGCTCGACCGGCCCGTGCGGGGGCCGGGGGTCACGGTGGCCGACGTGCTGCGGGCGACGGCGTTCGTCGTGCCCGCCATCGAGATCGTCGACAGCCGCATCGCCGACTGGCGCATCGGCCTGGCCGACACCATCGCCGACAACGCGTCGTCGGCGGCCCTCGTGCTCGGCGGCTCGCCGACGCTCCTGACGTCGATCGACGTTCGGCTGCTGCCCGTCACCATGGCCGTCAACGGCGAGGTGCGGGAGAAGGGCCGCACCGACGCCGTGCTCGGCAACCCGGCGGTGGCGGTGGCGTGGCTGGCCAACCGGCTGGCCGAGTTCGGCGTGGGCTTCGACGAGGGCGACGTGATCATGCCGGGCGCCTGCACGCGAATGATCGCCGTGGCGGCGGGCGACGAGGTGCGCGTCGAGTTCGAGGGGCTGGGCCACGTCGGCGTGGCCTTCGGCGAAGGAGGGTGACGTGACGACCAAGGTTGCGGCCGCGATCGTCGGCTCGGGCAACATCGGGACCGACCTGATGTTCAAGCTGCTCCGTTCCGATGTCGTGGAGCCGCGCTACATGGTGGGCGTCGACGCCGCGTCCGAGGGCCTGCGCCTGGCCCGCGAGCACGGGCTCGAGGCGTCCGCCGAGGGCGTCGACTGGCTGCTGGCGCAGAAGGAGCCGCCGGGCATCGTGTTCGAGGCCACGTCGGCCTACGTCCACGTGCGGAACGCGCCGCGGTATCGCGAGGCCGGCATCCGGGCCGTCGACCTCACGCCGGCCGCACGAGGACCGTACGTGATCCCTCCGGTCAACCTCAGCGAGCACCTCGGTGAGGACAACGTGAACATGGTGACGTGCGGCGGCCAGGCCACCATCCCGATGGTGTGGGCCGTGTCGCGCGTGGTGCCGGTGCCGTACGCCGAGATCGTGGCCACAGTGGCGTCGAAGTCAGCCGGGCCCGGGACGCGAGCCAACATCGACGAGTTCACGCGCACGACGGCGCGCGCCGTGGAGGTCCTCGGCGGCGCCGACCGCGGCAAGGCCATCATCGTGCTCAACCCGGCGGAGCCGCCGCTGATCATGCGGGACACGATCTTCTGCGCCGTCCCGGACGACGCCGACCAGTCCAAGATCGAGGCGTCGATCGACGACGTGGTGGCGACCGTGCAGTCGTACGTGCCCGGCTACCGGCTCCGGCAACGGCCGCAGTTCGACGAGGCCGACCCGGAGCGAGGCCGCCCCGCCCGCGTGGCCTTGTTCGTCGAGGTCGAAGGGGCCGGCGATTACCTGCCGCCGTACGCCGGCAACCTCGACATCATGACGGCCGCCGCCGCCAAGGTCGGCGACGAGATCGCCCGCCATCTCCAGGAGGCTCGCTGATGACCGATGCTCGCTACTCCCCCTTCTCCGACACGCTCGACATCCGCATCACCGACTCGTCCCTGCGCGACGGCTCGCACGCCAAGGGCCACCAGTTCACCGAGGAGATGGTGCGGTCGGTCGTGGCCGGGCTCGACGGCGCCGGGGTGCCCGTCATCGAGGTCACCCACGGCGACGGGCTCGGCGGCTCGTCGTTCAACTACGGGTTCTCGCACACCGACGAGCGGGTGCTGATGAAGGCGGCCGTCGACGAGGCCCGCTCGGCCAAGATCGCGGCGCTGATGCTGCCGGGCGTCGGCACCAAGGAGGACATCAACGCCATCGCCGACCTCGGTGTGGGCGTGGTCCGCATCGCCACCCACTGCACCGAGGCCGACATCGCCATCCAACACTTCGGGCTGGCCCGCGAGCTCGGTCTCGAGACGGTGGGGTTCCTGATGATGGCCCACAGCCAGCCGCCGTCGGTGCTGGCCCACCAGGCACGGATCATGGCCGACGCCGGGTGCCAGTGCGTGTACGTCGTCGACTCCGCCGGCGCGCTGATCCTCGACCAGGTGGCCGATCGCGTGGGCGCCGTGGTGGCCGAGCTCGGCGGCGATGCCCAGGTCGGGTTCCACGGCCACGAGAACCTCGCGCTCGGCGTGGCCAACTCCATCGCCGCCGTCCGCGCCGGCGCCGTGCAGATCGACGGCTGTACCCGCCGGTTCGGTGCGGGTGCCGGCAACACGCCCACCGAGGCCCTGGCGGCGGTGTGCGACAAGCTCGGCATCCGCACCGGCATCGACGTGCTGCGCATCATCGACGTGGCCGAGGACGTGGTGCGGCCGGTGATGGACGGCGAGTGCCTGCTCGATCGGCTCGCGCTCATCATGGGCTACGCCGGCGTCTACTCGTCGTTCCTGCGCCACGCCTACCGCGCCGCCGACCGCTACGGCGTCTCGGGCGCCGAGATCCTGCTCCAGTGCGGCGAGCGCAAGCTGGTCGGCGGTCAGGAGGACCAGATCATCGACATCGCCCTCGAGCTCGCCGCTCAAACCTCATCGCCCACCTCATCGCCGAAGTGACGGGTTTGCACCTCAGGCGTGCATTTCCGTCACATCGGCGGTGAGGGGAGGCGGGTGGCGACGGCGGACCGCACGAGTGGCACCACCTCGCGGGCGAAGCGTTCCATTGAGGGAGTGAGGTGGTCGGGCGGGAGGCCGGGCGCCGACCCCCACGTGACGACGTCGGTGAAGCCGTGGTCGACGATGTAGTCGGTGAGCTCGGCCGCCACCGTCGCCACGTCCCCGACGATGATGCGTTGGGAGATGCGCCCTTCCTGCTGGAACATGCCCTGGCCGCCGAGCCCGGCCTCCTCGGCGAAGCGGCCGTAGACCCGCATGCGGTACCGCTCGGCCTCGCGCACCGGCGGCCAGTCGCGCTCCGGGTCGTCGGTGACGAGGACGCCGCGAATGATGCCGACGCGCCGGCCCTCGGGATGCAGCCCGGCGGCGCCGGCCTGCTCCCGCCAACCATCGAGCACCACCGACCGCACGCCCTGGGGCAGCACGTTGGTGTCGAACCGGACGGCTCGGGCCACGCTCCGGGGGCTCGTGACGGCGAGCCACAGGGGCGGCCCGCCGGGCTGCACCGGTGCCGGCGTCACCGTGACGTCGTCGAAGTGGTACCGCTTGCCGGCGTAGCTGAAGGGCTCGGCTCGCCACGCCAGGCGCAGGATCTCGACACACTCCTCCGTGAGCGAGACCCGGTTGGCGATCGGGATGCCGAAGCCTCGAAACTCGTGCGGCGCGTACCCGAGGCCCAGACCGAGCTCCATGCGCCCGCCGGAGAGCTGGTCGAGGACGGCGACGTCCTCGGCCAGCCGGAGGGGATGGGCGAACGGGGCCAAGGCGATGTCGGTGGAGATCCGGATCCGCTCGGTGACGGCGGCCACCGCACCGGCGACAGGTACGAAGTTGGGCAGGTAGCCGTCGTCGACGAAGTGATGCTCGCTGAACCAGGCCAGGTCCAGGCCGAGGCGGTCGAGGAGGACGACCTGCTCGATCGTCTGGCGATAGACGTCTTGGAGCGTGTAGGCACTGCCGGGCGGGCAGCGGAAGTCGTGGACGACGCCGAAGCGGAGGACCGGTGGCATCCGGCGAGCGTACGAGCCCCCCGGCGGCAAGTGCCCCGGCCGGTGTGAGGGCTCGGCCGGGGCACACACCGCCGAAGCGGGCCGCAGGCGGCTGGTTACCCCGGCCCGGCCACCTCTAGACGCGAATCTCCGGAATTTCTCGGACACCGTCTTGGACACCCACACCCAAGCGGTACACGAGGTGGCTGCCGAAATAGGCGGCGAGGGTGGCCGCCGTGGCCCCGACCATCCCGAGCGCCACGCCGGCGGCGTGGCGGTTTCGGCGCCGGGCTAGCCAGGACGCCCCGTAACACACCACCCCGACCGAGTTGACGGCCGCGTGCACCAGGCCGATGCGGCGAGCCTCTCCCGTGGTGGCCGCCCAGTCGGACAGCCCGGTCACGACCGTGGGCACCGCCGAGACCACGCCCAGCCCGACCAGCGTTCGGGCCGCGGCTCGGGTCTCCCGGCCGCCGATCAGGTCGAACACCCAGGCGCTCGTCCAGAACCCGATGGGCAGGTCGGTGAGGGCCGGGTGCAGCGGCTGCCCGATCCACGACGTCAGGTCGACGAGGGCCTGGGGCCGCGCCCGGCCGATGGCAGCGGCCACCGGACCGGCCACCCGGTCGAGGCGTTCGGCCCGAGCGAGCCGGTCCACCACGGCATCGAGACGATCACCGACGACACGCCGCACCGATCCCACCCGCCCTTCCTAGCGCCCCATGTCGAGTCGCACCGGTGGGCGGCGGCTCGTTACGGTCCGGCCCGTGAGAATCGTGGTGCTGGACGACTACCAGCAGGTCGCGGCCGAGATGGCCGACTGGTCGCTCGCGGGCCCGGACGTCGAGCTGACGAGCCTCGACCGGCACATCGACGACGAAGCGGAGTTGGCGGCCGCCCTCGCCGGCGTACCTGTCGTCGTGGCGATGCGGGAACGCACCCGCTTCACGCCGTCGCTGTTCGACGCCCTCCCGGACCTGAAGCTGCTCGTGACGACTGGCCCGTTCAACGCCGTCATCGACATGGAGGCGGCGACGGCCCACGGCGTCACGCTGTGCGGCACGGGCGGCATGATCACGCCCACATCCGAGCTCACATGGGCGCTGATCCTCGCGCTGCTGCGCCACATCCCCGCCGACGACGCGGACATGCGCGCGGGGCGGTGGCAGCGCAATGTCGGGATCGGCCTCCAGGGCCAGCGACTCGGCCTGCTCGGCCTCGGCCGCCTGGGTTCGCTCGTGGCCAAAGTGGGACTCGCCTTCGACATGGACGTGGTGGCGTGGAGCACGAACCTCACGCCAGAGAAGTGCGCCGAAGCGGGCGTCGGCTACGTGAGCCGCGACGACCTGTTCGCCACCTCCGACATCCTCTCGGTCCATCTCGTGCTGAGCCCGCGCAGCCGGGGCCTCGTCGGCCGAGCCGAGCTCGGCGCCATGAAGCCGACGGCCGTGCTCGTCAACACCTCCCGCGGGCCCATCGTGGACCAGGCGGCGTTGATCGACGCCTTACGGAACGGCACCATCGCCGGCGCCGGGCTCGACGTCTTCGATCAGGAGCCGCTCCCGACCGACCACCCGTTGCGGACGCTCCCCAACACGGTGCTCACGCCCCATGTCGGCTACGTGACCCGCCAGACGTACGAGATCTTCTACCGCGACATCGTCGACGACATCCGCGCCTGGCGCGACGGCGCCCCGATCCGGCTCGTCATACCGGCGCCGTAGCGGCGTCGTCGTAGTGCCGGATCTCGATGAGGTGCTCGTTGGGATCGAAGACGTACACCGACGCGCCCATGCCGTGTGAGCCGAGCTCGCGCCCGGGACCCCGGCCGTTGCCGACCTCGTGGAAGGTGTCGCCGTACGGAACGCCGGCGGCCCGGATGCGGCCGAACACGACGTCGAACTCGGCCGGCGTCATCGAGAAGGCCAGGTGCTCGCCGCCCGTCGTGCCCCACGGCGCCAGCTGCAGCGTGAGGTCGGGCGAGACGCGGATGACGCTGAACGGGCCGGCCTGACCCTCGCACGGCAGGCCGAGGATGTCGCCGAAGAAACGGATCGAGGCGTCCACGTCGTTCACGGCGAGGATCAGGTGATCGAGCTGCATGGGGCCTCCGAGGCGATCGACACGACCTCGCGCCGATCGTAGGACGCCATCGCGAGCCATCCGCCGTTACCGAGATGGGGCGCGTCCTCGACGCCCAGATGCCGGAGGGCCGCCTGCAGCACGAGCCCGTGCGCCACGACGACGACCGTCCCGTCGCCAGGGCGCTCGTCCATATGGCACTCGATGGCAGCTGCCGCCCGTGCGCCGGCGTCGGTCACCGTCTCTCCGCCCGCCGGCCGCGCGTCACCGGCCGTCAGCCACCGGTCGAGCTCGCCCAGGTGCCGGCGAGCGGCTTCGGTTCGGTCCAGTCCCTCGAGCCGCCCGAGGGCCACCTCCCGCAACCGCCGGTCGGTCACGACCGGGACGCCGGCCCGCCGGGCGACGAGGCGCGCCGTCTGCCGAGCGCGCCGCAGGTCGCTGCTGACGACGACGGCGATTGGGCCGAAAGCCGTCAGCGCGTCGGCCGTGCGGCGCGCCTGCGCCCAGCCCACGTCGTCGAGGGCAGGATCACGCTGGCCCTGGAACCGGCCGGCGACGTTCCACGCGGTGCGGCCGTGGCGCACCACGACCAGCCGACTCACCACATCATCCGGGGGTCGCGGTAGTGCTTGAACTCGATCAGGTTGTTGGACGGGTCGCGCAGCACGAACGTGAGGTGTTCCTCGACGAGATCCTTGAACCGGGGCTGCACCATCTGGAAGAAGGGAAGGTCGCGCTGCACGGCCAGGGTCAGCACGGCGTCGAAGTCGGCCCGTTCCCGGAACGTGATGCCGAAGTGGCGGGGATACAGCGCCGGCTCGGCCCCGACGTCGTCCGAAAGGTGACAGACGACCTGGTCGCCGAAGAAGTCGATGGTGATGCGATCCGGGTACGAGCGGGCCAGGTGGCAGCCCAACTGCTCGACGTAGAAGTGCCGCGCCTCGTCGAGGTCGTGTACCGGGATGGCGAGATGGAAGGCGTCGCGCGCCTCACGCACGGCTGGGGTCCGCTTCGACGGCGAGGAACGTGTCGGCGCGCAGACCGAGCCGCAACGTCTCGAGGCCCAGCACGTCGGACGGCGCGACGTTGCCGAGGTTCACGTCGGGACCGAGCATGGTGATGAACCGGGCCTGCAACTCCTTGGTCGGCGCTTCGAACAGCAGCCGGTCCGAGCCGAACCCGGCGTCCATGATGCGGTCGAGCACGGGCTGGCGGAGCGTGCCGTCGGGTCGGCAGATCCCGCTCCGGCCGCTCTCTCGCGCCTCGGTGATCACGAGGCTGGCGCCGGCGTCGAGATCCTCGCCGATGCTGTCCACCCAGGCCTCGGGCGAGAGCGTCTCGGACCGACCGGCGTCCTTGAACCCGACCTCGCTCGCCACCACGAAGGCGTCGGCGCACTTGCGGACGTAGCTGGCTTTCTCGCTGTTCGACATGGAGATGGTGCCGTTCGAGATCTCCACCAGGTCGCAGTGCCAGTAGTGACACAACGCGAGGAATGACTCGAAGCGATCCTGGTGGACGAACTTCTCGAAGAGCGTGCCACCGAAGCAGAAGCGGACGTCGTGGGCGTGCAGGCACTCGATCTTGCGGCCGAGGTCGCTGGTGACGAGCGCCGTTCCCCAACCGAACTTGACGATGTCGATGTAGTCGGCGCCGCTCGTGACGACGTCACGGAAATAGGAGGTCGGGAGCCCGTTGTCGATCATCATCGTCAGGCCCGAGTGCCGCGGCTTGCCGGCGCGGGTCGGGAGGTCGAGCTCGATCGTGGTCATGGCACAGCTCCTTGGGGGGTGAGATGGCGCGTGGCCTCACGACGCCACACCGGACTCGGCCACCAGCCGGCGCAGCTCTCCCCTCCGCACCTTGCCCGTCGGTCCCGCCGGGAGCGACGCCGCCACGGTGATCTCCGCCGGTCGCTTGAACGGACTCAGATCGGAACGACAACGCGCCGACAGATCGCCAGCGAGGTCGCCGCGTTCCGAGCCGGCCGCGGCCACGACGAACGCCACGGGTTCTTCGCCCACGATCGGATGAGGTCGTCCCACCACGGCGGCGGCGCGCACTCGGCGGTCGGCCAGCAGCACCTCTTCGATCTCACGCGGGTAGATCTTCTCGCCACCGCGGTTGATGACGTCGTCGTCGCGTCCCAGCAGGTAGAGGTAGCCGTCGCCGTCGACCCGTCCGAGGTCGCCGGTGGCGAGCCAGCCACACCGGCTCGTGGCCGGCTGGGCCTCGAGCACGCCGTCGGCTTCGGACCAGTACGACGGCACCACGCTGTCGCCCCGGACCTCGACCCGGCCGACGGCGCCGGGCTCGACCCGCCGGCCGCCGTCGTCGATGATGCGCAGCTCGATGCCGACGGGCCGGCCCACCGAGCCGCGGCGATGTTCGGCCGCCGGCAGCGGGTTGGCCGTGATCTGGCTGGCCGCTTCGGTCATCCCGTACGTCTCGAGGACGGCGATGCCGCACCGTCGTTCGAACCGCAACTGGGTGGCCGTGGCCAGCGGCGCCGACGCCGAGCGGGCGAAGCGGATGCGGGCGGCGACGGCGGGCGGCGGTGGTGGCGCGTCAGCGAGGATGGCGATGATCGCCGGCACCAAGTTGACCCACGTGACCCGGTGCCGGGCCGCCCGCTCCCAGAAGGCCTGGCGCGAGAAGCGGTCGACGACGAGGCGACCCCCACCGACGAGCGTGGCGAGGACGCCGACGACGATGCCGTTGATGTGGAACAGCGGCAGCGGGCAGTAACCGGTGTCGTCG
This sequence comes from Acidimicrobiales bacterium, assembly GCA_036406775.1. Taxonomy (GTDB): domain Bacteria; phylum Actinomycetota; class Acidimicrobiia; order Acidimicrobiales; family Ilumatobacteraceae; genus DASXAI01. Next base: position 5,825 of record DASXAI010000433.1, on the reverse strand, counting down.
GCGCCGAGCCGGTGGTGGGCGGCCACGCCCCGGGCGGCGTGCAGCAACTGATCCTCGGCCAACGGAACGATCTTCGGCGCGCCGGTCGTCCCCGAGCTGGTCATCACGAGGGCGGCGTCGAGACCCGAGGACGCGGGGGGCGGTCCCAGGCGGCACGCGCTCCGCTGCAACGAACCGATGCCGGTCCGCCAGATGTCGACGCCGACACCGGCCAAACCGCCTTCGATGTCGTCGTCGACGTCGGTGACGACGCTCGTGAGACCGAGGGATCGGACCGTGCGGCGCAGCTCGGCGGGCGGCGCGCCGGGGTCGAGGGGCGCCACCGTCACGCCCGCGGCCAGGGCGGCGAGCACCGACTCGGCGGCGTGCAGCGGTTCGGCCGCCAGCAGTCCGACTCGACCGTTGTTGCGAGCCAAGGCCCAGCGCTGCGCCCCCCATCGTTCCGCCGTCGCCATGACCGCTCGCCACGTGCGGGTCCGGCCGGATCGACCGTCGACGAACGCCACGTCGCCACCACGCTCGGTGGCCCGTCGCGCCAGCAGGTCGGCCACATCGGACTGGCGCGAGGAGCTCATGGCGCCATCGTCGTGACCGAACTTGCGATCGCGCTGGACGGTGCCTGAGCGGATACTGGGGAGACGACGACCGGTCGCCGGCGCCACGCCCGGCCGGTCAGCGCCAACGACAGCGGGGTGCGGCGCGCGACGAGCGAGATGAGGCACGCGCCGGCCGCCGTGCCCACCATGGCCAGCAGCGCCGCGACCAGGGCGGGGACCCGCCGGCCGTCGAGGCCCAGGCCGTTCATGAGCAACAGGCTGAGCACGAGCGGATGGGCCAGGTACACCCCGAACGAGACGTCCGACCCCCGCTCGATCAGCCGCCGTCCCGACCGGGGCCCGGCGGCCCATCGCTGGCAGACGACGACAAGGATCACCAGGGCGCCGAAGCTCGCCGCCATCATCACCGGCTGCAGCACGGCGCCGGCAACCCGGGGTGGGTCCGAACCGAGCTGGAGCACGTACACCGCCTCGGCCGCGGCGAGGCCGGCCGCGCCCGCCACGAGGAGGGCCCCGCCGTGCCTGGACACGAAAGCGGCGACGCGATCGAAGTGCAGCGCGGCGTAACAGCCGGCCAACACGTAGACGGCGTAGGTCGGCAGGAGCTCATAGGAGCGCGACCACAACTGGCCGGCCCAGCCGCTCGGGGCCGAGCCGTACTGCAGCTCGGCCAGCCACGCCAGGTCGACAGCCGCCACGGCCGCCAGTACCCACCAGGCGCGGGCCGCCGTGGCACGCACGAACCGCACGAGCCACGGGAACAGCAGGTAGAGCTGCATGGTGACGAGCAGGAAGTAGAGGTGGTACTGGGCATCGCCGCCGAGCACGTGGCCGCCCAGCGTGCCCCACGAGAGCTGCGGCGCCGGCGAGGTCAGCTCGCCGTACACGTAGTAGACGACGGTCCACACGACGTACGGCGCCAGGACGTACGGGAAACGGCGGCGCCAGAACGGGCTCACGGCCACGGTGCGGTCGCGGGTCGAATGGACGAGCACGAATCCGGTGAGGGCGAAGAAGACGGCCCGGCCGAACTGCAGGAGCATCAACGTCCCGGCCGCGACCTGGCTGGCACCGGTCTGGGTGAAGTCGATCGAGTGGACGGCGATGACGGCCGAGAACGTCAGCAGGCGCAGGAGATCGACCTGGTCGAGATGCCCGGCGGTGGGGGCTCGGGGTCGTACCGCCTGCACGCCGGCACGCTGTCGTCTCGGCCTGGCAGCCGCCTGGGATGCCGCTGATGGCGCCCTGAGCGACCCCTCAGGCACCCAAGTGTGCGAACCTACGGCACCACGTACGAAAGGGGGACCGGTGCCGTACGACCAGAACGACCCACGGTCGCAACTCGGTGCATCGACGACGGCGACTCGCTCGGCGGGGGCATGCCTCCCAGCGCAGTACTTCGAGTTCTCGCGGCTCGAGCCCGACGAGACGACGGCCGCCGGCACTCGCTCGTGGTACGTGCGCAGCCAGAGCGTCGGTGTGGCGTTCTCCGAGGTCGCACCCGGGGATGCGCTGCGGCGCGAGGGCCAGCCCGACGAGTACATGGTGCTGCTGCCGGCTCCGGACGCCAAGGCGACCGTGACGGCGGCGGGCGAGCGTCACGAGGTGTCGGGTCGGGCCGTCGTCGTCGTGCCGCCCGGCGACAGCGAGGTGGTGGCTCACGACGGGGGCACGGTGGTGCGGCTCTTCTCCACGCAAGCCTCCGACCTCAACGAGCGCTACCGCAACCGTGACGTCTACGCCGAGCCCGATCCCAACGTGGCGCCCTTCGTGCCGTGGCCCGAGTCGCCGGGTGGCGACCAGGTGCGGGTGTACCCGCTCGACGAGATCTCGGCCGACCCCGCCCGGTTCGGGCGCCTCCTCCGGTGCCGCACGCTGATGGTCAACTACTTCTATCCGGAGCTCGGCGAGCGTGATCCGAGCCGGCTGTCGCCACACCATCACGACGACTTCGAGCAGATCTCCTTGCAGCTCGAGGGCGACTACGTCCACCACATCCGAACGCCGTGGACGGTCAACATGGCCGACTGGCGTGACGACGACCATCAGTTGTGCACCAGTCCCGCCGTGGCCATCATCCCGCCGCCCGCCGTGCACACGAGCCAGTACGTCAAGGACACGCGCCACCAACTCATCGACGTGTTCGGACCGCCGCGGCGCGACTTCTCGGAGCGGCCGGGCTGGGTCTTGAACCACGACGACTACCCCATGCCGTAGTAGAGAGGGAGCATGCTCCCTCCTCCGCCGTCGTCGTGGCCGGCGCCCGAAACGGGAGCACGCGCCGGGGGGCCGAGCCCGCCGCCACCACCGCCACCACCGCCACCGCCAGCATCGCCTCCGCCCGCGCCACCTGCACCGCCCCACGGGCGCGCACCGTGGGAATGGATCGCGCTGGCCGTCGTCGTACTGGCCGCCATCGGCGTCGGGGCGTGGTGGTGGCTGCACGACGACGACAACGGGTCCACCGCGCCGGCGACGAGTGCCGTGGCCGTCACGACGACGGCAGCGAGGCCCGCGACCACGACGACGGTGACGGCGGCGACCAGCGCGCCCACCACAGCGGCGCCCACGACGGCGGTGCCCACGACGGCGGTGCCCACGACCCAGACGCCGACGACCGCAGCACCCACGACCGCAGCACCGAGTACCCCAGCGCCGACCCCCACCCCCACGAGCTCCACGGTGGCCGCCAGCGCGTCGATCGTGCCCGGCGGGGGCACCACACCCGACGACGAGGCCGCCCTCACCGGCGCCCGCACCGTGGCCGCGGCGTTGGCCGACGGCGACTGGGCCGCCGTGCGCCGGCTCGACCCCGACGAGGGCCGAACCGACGCCCAACTCGAAACCGCCTACGGGCCGCTCACCGACGTCGCCATCGTCCCGGCGCGCATCACGCGTGCGAACGGACAGGTCGACATGCGCCTGGGGCTCGTCGCCCACGAGGACGACCCCGGCGGTCCGGCCACGGCGCTGCTCTGCGCCCACTGGAACTACGACCCGACGACCCACACGGTCGACCGCGTGTCGTCGACGCGCTTGCAGTTGCAGCCGGGCCGCATAGATCCCGCCACCGTGGCGCCCGACCTCGCCCGCACCTGCGCGAGCTACCCCCTTCGCTAGAGGAGATCGGCCGCTACTGCGAAGTGGTCCGACGGCTGCACGCCGTCGACGGGGTCGGCGCCCACCACCCGGCACGCGATCGGGTTGCCGAGTGGCCGCGACCGGGGCCACGCCACCAACACGTAGTCGAGGCGGCGACGGGGCCACGCCGGCTCGACGCACAGTTCGTTGTCGAGGCTCCAGGTGAAGCCGGGACCGCCGTCACCGGCGACCTCCCACGCGTCCTGGAAGACGAGACCGGGCACGGGGCCCGCCGTCCGTCCCGTCAGCAAGCGCACCTCGTCCGAGTCGGGCACGGCGTTGAGGTCACCGGCGAGCACCGGCGGATGGCCCACGAGCGGATCTCCTCGCCGGGCCGCCACCGCACGCACGACGGCTCGAACCTGCGCCACCCGCGCCCGGCTGGCGTCGTACTGCCAGTCGAGATGCGTGCAGTGGACGGTCATCGGGCCGGCCGGCGCGTCGATGTCGACGGTGAGAAGCGTCCGGTACGGGAGGCCACCGTCGAGACGCGGCAGCCACATCGTCTCGGCTCGCCGGATCGGCCAGCGGCAGAGCACTGCGTTGCCGACGAACACCTCCCGCCCGCGCTGGGCATGGTGGTCGGCATCGACATGGTGGTACCCGAGCACGGCGGCGAGGGCGCCCGCCAGCGACGAGCCGTCGGCCGTCACCCAAGCCTCCTGCAGACACACCACGTCGGGCGCCTCGGCCCGCAGCACAGCACCGATGGCGCCCTGACGCGCCTCCCAGTGCCCGTTGCGGCCCCAGACGTTCCACGTGAGGACCCGGGTCACGGGCCGATTCTCACAGCGACCCCTCTCCGAAGTGACGGTTTTCGCCAACTGTTGGCGGTTTCCGTCACGTCGGCGGATGGGGACAGGAGGGAATCTCGACTCGATCGGTCGTGTTTCGGGTGGTGGAATGGTGTCGGACAGACAGGAGCCGCCATGACCGACACGCAGCTGACGACCGCCACCCGCGTGGTCGACGGTGTCGAGGTACCGATCGTGGGCACGTGGAAGCTCGACCCCTCGCACTCCAGCCTCGCCTTCGAGGCGCGCCACGTCGTGATCACGCGGATGCGGGGCCGGTTCCGGCGCTCGAGCGGTGTGTTCCACATCGCCGAACGGCCCGAGGAATCGTCGGTGGAGGTCACCATCGACGCCACCAGCCTCGACACCACCCACGACAAGGCCGACGAGCATCTCCGCGGACCTGACTACCTCGACGTGGCGACGTATCCGAACCTCACGTTCCGGAGCACGAGCGTCCGCCACATCGACGGCGAACGGTGGGAGGTCGTGGGCGACCTCACCATCCGCGACATGACTCGGCCCATCACCCTCGACGCCACGTTCAACGGTGCGCTGCCCGTCGCCTACGGCCCCAAGGCCAAGCTCGCCTTCACCGCCACCGGCCGCTTCGACCGGCGCGACTACGGGATGACGCAGAACTATCCGCTCCCGGGGGGCGGCGTCATCGTCGGGAACGAGGTCACCCTCACTCTCGACGCCGAGGCCGACCTCCTCGACGAGCCCAGCGCTGGGAGCTGAGCCATGGTGGCGCTGTCCGTGCTCGATCTCGTGCCCATCGCCAGCGGGTCGAGCGCCAGCGCCGCCCTCCGCAACACTGTCGATCTCGCCCGGCGCACCGAGGCGCTCGGCTACCGCCGTTATTGGATCGCCGAGCATCACCTGAACACCGGCGTGGCCGGCACGTCGCCGCCGCTGGTGATCGGCCTCGTCGCCGCGGCCACGCAGTCGATCCGCGTCGGGTCCGGAGCCGTGCAACTCGGCCACCAGACGCCACTGTCGGTCGTGGAGCAGTTCGGCTTGCTCGACGCCGTCCATCCCGGTCGCATCGACCTCGGGCTCGGTCGCTCGACCTTCCGCCGGTCGCGTTCCGCCAACGGCGCGGCCCCGCCGGCCGACCCGTACGCCGGCCGGGGCACACCCACGGCGCGCCGCACCGAGCGCGGCCTGCTCGTGCCGGCGCGCGTGTCGATGGCGCGCCTGCTCGCCTCGCCCCGCTTCGGCCTGCAGGCCGGCCTCCTCCAGCAGCCCGGTGCCCAGACGCCCGACTACGCCGAACAGATCGACGACATCCTCGCCCTGCTCGCCGGCTCCTACCGTTCGGCCGACGGCA
>DASXAI010000432.1:0-2575 GCA_036406775.1 Acidimicrobiales bacterium | reverse complement strand
TCGACGTGGCGTCCACCGGCGTGGAGGCCGTGACGTCGGCCATCTCGGACGTCACCGACGATGAACGGAGCCGCAAGGGCCTCATCATCCTCGTCGTGATCGCGCTCCTCGCCGTCATCGGGATCGTCGTTTGGCGCCGGGCCAGCTCGAGCGGCGATGAGGGTGGGGAGGCCGGCACCGCCGCGGCCTGACGGCCGGCTCGCCGCCCTCACAGCGCTCAGTACCCTCGCGTCCATGCAGCAACTGAGTGGCATGGACGCCTCGTTCATCTACAACGAGACGCCGCGCGCCCACATGGCGGGCAGCGGCGTGTCGATCTACGACCCATCGACCGCACCCGACGGACGGGTCACCTTCAAGGGCATCCTCGACCACATCGAGCGGCGCCTCCACGAGGCGCGGATGTTCCGGCAGCGGCTGGTGCGCGTCCCCCTCGACCTCGATCACCCGTACTGGATCGAGGATCCGGACTTCGACCTCGAGTTCCACGTCCGGCACATCGCCCTCCCCAAACCGGGCGACTGGCGCCAGTTCTGCATCCAGGTCGCGCGGCTGATCTCGAGGCCCCTCGACCTGGATCGTCCGCTCTGGGAGTTCTACGTCGTCGAGGGTCTCGACCACGTGGAGGGGGTGCCCGAGGGCGCGTTCGCCCTCGTGACGAAGGTGCACCACGCCGCCATCGACGGCATGTCGGGGATGGAGATGACCAGCGCCATCCACGACGACACGCCGAACGCCGCCCCGCCGGCGGAGGCCGACGCCCCGTGGCAACCGGAGCGCATCCCCTCCGACACGGAGTTGCTGGCGCGGGCCAGCTTCAACCTGGCGCTGCGGCCGATGCAGGCGAGCCGGCTGATGGCCCAGGCGATGCCGCAGTTCAGCCGGATGCAGGACCAGCTCCTGCGTCGGAGCATCAAGCCGCCGCCCACCACGATCCCGAGGACGCGGTGGAGCGGATCCGTCACCGCCCATCGCGTGTTCGACGCCATCCGCCTCGACCTCGACGAACTGCGGCGCATCAAGGCGACGGTGCCCGGTGCCACCGTCAACGACGTCGTCCTCACGACCGTCGGCGGTGGCCTGCGCCGGTACCTGCTGGCCAAGGACGAGCTGCCCACCGATCCCCTGATCGCCATGGCCCCGATCTCCGTCCGGTCGGAAGGCGAGCGGGGTGCCGCCGGCAACCTCGTGTCCGGCATGCTGACGACGCTCGGCACCGATGTCGCCGATCCCCGGGAGCGGCTCGTCGTCGTGCGCGAGGCGACGCACGAGTCGAAGGAGTTCGCCAACGCCGTCGGTGCCCGCACCTTGCTCGACTTCGCCGACCTGATGCCCGGTGGCCTCATGGGCCTGGGCGCGCTGACGTCGGCGCGTCTGTCGCTCGCCAACCAGATGCGCCCCGTCTTCAATACGACGGTCACCAACATGCCCGGGCCGCGTCATCGGCTCTACATGGCGGGCGCGGAGCTCGTCGCCATGTACGGCGCCGGCATGATCGTGGAGGGCATGGGTCTGATCCATCCGGTCATGAGCTACTGCGGTGACCTGACGATCTCGTTCACGTCGTGCCGCGAGATGCTGCCGGATCCGGCCTTCTACGCCGACTGCCTCCGAGCCGCGTTCCGTGAGCTGGCCGACGCCACGTCGACCGAGTGAGCCGGATGGGCGAAGCCGTCCGGGTCGAAGACGACGGTGCCGTTCGCCGTCTCGTGCTCTGCCGGCCGGCGGAGTACAACACGATCACACCGGCGCTGCGCGACGAGCTCGGCCAGGCGCTCGACGAGGCCGACCGCGACGGCGGCGTCAAGGTGGTGCTCCTCACGGCCGAGGGGCCGGCGTTCTGCGCCGGCTTCGGGCTCGACTGGTCCACCATGGCCCAGGCGGCCGAGGAGGCAGGGCGCCAGCGGGTGTGGGACAGCGTGGCCGACGTGCAGATGATCGGCCGGTACGGCCGGACCTTCGCCCGGCTGCACGAGATCTCGAAACCCACCGTGGCCGCCGTGCAGGGATGGTGCGTCGCCGGCGGCACCGACATGGTGCTGAACGCCGACATCATCGTGGCCGGCGAGGCGGGCCGCTTCGGCTACCCGCCGGGCGCGGGTGTGGGGTGTACCGGAGGCGCCGTGGGTCTGGGTGGCGCGGCTCGGGTTGGAACGGGCCAAGCGCTACCTGTTCACGGGCGACGAGCTGACGGCGCGGGAGGCGGCTGATGCAGGGATGATCCTGGCGTGCGTACCCGACGCCGAGCTCGACGGGTACGCGTCGGCTCTCGCCCAGCGCATCGCCCGCCTGCCGCTGAACCAGCTGCAGATGATGAAGTGGATGCTGAACGACGTGGCGCGCCACCAGTACCAGCCCGACACCAGCCGCCTGCTCGGGTTCGTCTTCGACGGCGTGGCCCGCCACACCCAGGAGGGTCTCGACTTCGTGGCCCGGGCCCAGGAGGTCGGCTGGCGTGAGGCGGTGCGCGAGCGGGACCGGCCCTTCGGCGACTACGGCGAACGCCCACGCTGACCCGCGCCCCTGACCCCGCCTTTCCGAACGTCGGTGGGCGGCGTCAATATCCGTGTAAAAG
>DASXAI010000431.1:0-2692 GCA_036406775.1 Acidimicrobiales bacterium | reverse complement strand
AACACGTCGACGAGCGGCTCGGCCGGCTCGTTGGCGGGATCGCCGAACACCTGGCGGTACGGGAACCGGAGCATCTCCAGCGCGAACTCGTTGGCGTCCACCGACATGCCGGTGTTGCCGCCGACCTTGGTGGCGGGGACGGCGGCGATGCGGTCGCGCAACGTGCGCATGTGGATCACGCCCGCGCTGTCCTGCCGGAAGGGGACGGGTACGGGCGGGACGGCCAGATCGGCGCCGGTCGACGCGTCCCGCAACGGCAGCTCGCGTGACGTCGACAGCGGCTCCGCCTCGGGCCGGAGCGCCCCGAACTGGATGCCCTGGCGCGGCTCCTCCACGTGCACGACCGCGGGCACGCCGTCGAACAGCACGAGGAGCACGGCCGGAGCCAGCCGCTCCATGCGCAACACCTTGAGCCGGTCGGGGTCGGACTCGGGGATGATCTCGTCGTCCTGCTGGCGATCGGTGCGGTAGGCGCGCACGTGCAGTCCGGGCCAACCCGACACGAGCTTCGACCGCATGAGGAACCCGCTGATGGCGCCGCCCGGTCCCGACAGCCGCTCCTCGCCGCCGGGCTGGCGGATGGTGCGCTCGGTCTCGTCGACCTCGGCCCGGATGATCTGGCGCAGCGCCTCGAGCTGCACCCGCTCGGCACTGGTGAAGGTGCCGATGCTCAGCACGCCCTCCACGACGGCGTCGGTCCAGTTCCGGTCGAGGTAGAAGAACCGCACCGATTCGGGCGGCAGCAGCGAGGCGTCGGGCACCAGATACGAGAACGGCACGCCTTGCAGCAGCCGCAGCTCGGCCAGCGCCCGCCGGACGACCGCAGGGACGACATGGTCGCCGTCGTCAGGATCAGTCTCGACGAGCTGGTTCATCACGATGGCCGCCGCCTGTAGTTGCATCTGCAACGAGAGTTCAGCGGTGAACTTCGCCATGATCATCGGCCCGTCTCCTCACCGCTTCGAAGCGTGTCGAGAAGGTCGTCCAGCGCGTCGGCCTCCCCCGCCTCGGCCGCGACACCGAGCGGGCCGGCGCGTGCGGCCGCGCGCGTCACCCGATCGACCTCGGCCGCCAACGTCGACCGCAACCCGGCCACCGTGCCCCGATCGATGCCGTCGCCGCCCGCCACCACCACGTCGGTGTCGGCCAGCGCCGCCACCATGCCCCGGATCTTCGCCTGCTGTTGGAGCTGGGCCAGATCGAGCCCCAGGCCCAGCGCCACCACCTGGTCGAGCGGGCCGTCCAGGCCGATGGGCCGGCCTGGGTCGACGATGGGCCGGGCCGGCCCCGCGACCTTCTCCGGTTCCTGGCCGGCGAGCGTCATCAGTTGCATACCGACGAGGCGACCGAGGTCACGGCCGAGCTCCGGCGCGTCCGGTGCCAACGCCGTCCCGTTCGTCACGGTCTCGCCGATGGTTTGGGCCCGGGCCGCACCGAACTGCTCGCCCCGCCACCGCACCAGCGCGCTCACGAGCGCCGGTTGCGAGAGGCCCAGCAGGCGCCCGATCTCGAACGCCGCGGCCAGGCTCACGTCCTCGCGGCCGTCGGGCGTGAGCGTCCGGAGCTGGTCGCTCACGTGGGTCATGGGCCGGTCGGGAGGATCGCGGTCGGTGGGCAGCGGCCCGAAGGGGCCGCGGTACCACGCCGTGGCGGCGTCGCCCCGACGGGTCGTCTGGGGCAGGGCCATGTGCCCGGTCTCGGCCAGCTCCGGCGGATCGGGGCGCGGCGGTGCCTTCAGGTCGGGCCGGTTCACGTGCTCGACCTTGGTGGTGTGGTCGGCACCGTCGGGATCGACGCCGAACACCGTGCCGTACTGGGTGCCGAGAAGGCCGACGTCGAGGGCCTGCACGATGGACCGGAAGTCGCCGTCGTTGGTCGCGGTGAACGACCAATGGGCCAGCACGGGGAAGCGATACGTCTTCTCCAAGACGAACGGCGACACCGAGATCGCCCATCCGCCGGCCATCTCCTTGCGCACGGCGACACTGGCGTCGGCCGGTTGCACCGCCGTCGCTTTGGCGCCGACCGACGCCTTCGGACTGGCCCAGGTGGCGGCGGCGGCGTTCGACGGGGGCGTGGCACCGGCCGCCGCGACCACGCTGCGGCTCTCGAGGGCGGTGGCGGCGAAACCGTGCGGTTGGCTGGCGAACGCAGCCGGGACGCCGGTGCCCATGAGGACGAGATCGGTGCTGGCCGCCGTGCTGGCCACCAGGCGGAGGTCCTGCACCGCCGCCACGAGATGGAAGGTGTCGTCGGTACCGAGCTGGGCGTCGGTGGGCAGCGCGTCGACCTGACCTTCGAGGTTGAGCAGGCAGGCGAGGTACCGCACCGGTGCCGACACCGGCTGCCCGGTGTTCGGGTCGGTGGTGGGCACGGCGATCGGGAGCCGGTTGGCCAGGACCACGGCCAGCCAGCCGTCGTCGTCACCGTTGGCCAGCTCGGTGTCGCGGATGTCGACCTCGCGCACGTGCACGAGCAGCGGCAGGTCCTCCACCGTCGGGAAGACCTTCTTCACGACCGTGTCGGTGACGGTGAGGTAGTAGCCGGTGGGGCTGTCGGCGTCCTCGGGGTGGGGCAGCACGAGACCCGGCGTCACGCATTCGGCTACGGGCGCCGGGTCCGACGACAACGCCCCCTCCCCTTCGGCGATCACGACGAGGGCCAGCCACGGCCGGGGTGGGTCGTTCGCGGC
>DASXAI010000430.1:0-3794 GCA_036406775.1 Acidimicrobiales bacterium | reverse complement strand
GGCCGCTCACGAAGGAACTTGAACCCGAGAGCGCCCGTCCGGGCGGTCTCCGGTTCAACTTCACGGATGTTGGCTGCTGACCGACAGCACCTCGCCGGTGAGGTAGGAGCTGTAGTCGCTGGCGAGGAACACGATGACGTTGGCGACCTCCCACGGCTCGGCCGAGCGGCCGAACGCCTCCCGGGCCGCGAGCTCCTCGAGCAGCTCCTCTGTCGTGACCTTGGCGAGGAACGGGTGCACCGCCAGGCTCGGCGCCACGGCGTTGACGCGCACGCCGTGGCGGGCGGCTTCCATGGCCGTGGACCGGGTGAAGGCCATCACGCCGGCCTTGGCCGCGGCGTAGTGGGCCTGGCCCGCCTGGGCCCGCCAGCCGATCACCGACGCGTTGTTGACGACCACACCCTCGCCCCTGTCGTACATGTGGCGGAGCACGGCGCGAGTGCACCGGAAGGTCCCGTTCAACGTGACGTCGAGGACGGCGTGCCACTGCTCGTCGGTCATGTCGACCAGCTCGGCCGTCCCGCCCAGGCCGGCGTTGTTCACCAGCACGTCGATTCGCCCCAGCCGTTCGACGGCGCCGGCCATCAACGCCTGCACGCTGGCCTCGTCGGTGACGTCGCAGGGGACGGTCGGCATGCCGAGGGCCTCGCCCGCTTCGGCCAGCCGCCGCTCGTGCTTGTCCGACAGCAGGACGGTGGCGCCCTCCTCGACGCACCGCTGGGCCGTGGCGAAGCCGATCCCTGCACCCGCCGCTGCTGTCACCACCACTGTCTTGCCCGCCAGGAGCCCGTGCCCTTCGACGTAGGGCGGCGGCTCCGTCACGGGCGCCCGTCACGAATGGCGTCGACGAGCCGATCGGTGTTGGCCTGCCCCTCGTACAGCTGCCGGAGCAGCCAGAGGCGCAGGAACCGGGCGATCGAGTAGCGCACGAACAACGCGGCGCCGGCGACGGCCACAGCCAGCAGCGTGATGGCGAGGATCGTGCCCGACTGCACGTCGCGCTGATCGGATTGGTTCAGCGACGCCTGGTACACGACGAACGCGCCGATCACGCCGACGGCCATCAACACGGCGCCCACCACGGCGCACGCCGTGTCGCGCCCCGCCGTGCCCGTCCGCAGCTTCATCTCCGACACATCCGACCGGAACTGGTCGATGCGCGCATTGGTGGACATCACCTTCACGCTCCTAGATAGGCGGCGGACAATTCCGACTCGACTTCGCCGGGCGGCCCGACCCGCACGATGGTGCCGTTGGCGACGATGGCGGCGACGTGGGCGATGCCGAGCACCGTGCGGGCGAACTGCTCGGAGACGAGGATCGACACCCCGTCGGCCGACAATTGGGCGACGGTCTCGTACAGGCGAGCCACGACGAGCGGTGCCAGCCCCATCGACAGCTCGTCGAGCAGCAGCAACGCCGGATCGGTGGTGAGGGCGCGCGCCAGCGCCAGCATCTGCTGCTCGCCGCCCGACAGCGTGCCGGCGAGCTGCTTGCGCCGCTCGGCCAGCAGCGGGAAGCGGGCGTAGGTGGTGGCCTCCACGTCGGCCAGGCGCACGCCGGCCAGCGTCGCCATCCACAGGTTCTCCCGCACCGTGAGGTTGGGGAAGATGCCTCGGCCCTCCGGGATGGTGCACAGCCCGAGCCGGGCGAGGGCGTCGGCGGGGGCCCCATTCACGACCCGACCAGCCACCCGGACCTCGCCGGCCGTGGGCTCCAGCTGGCCGGCGCAGACCTTCAGGATCGTCGACTTCCCGGCGCCGTTGGGACCGAGCAGCGCGACGACCGAACCTTCCGCGACAACGAGGTCGATGCCGTGCAGGACCTCGATGCCGCCGTAGGCGGCCCGCACGCCCTCGAGCTCGAGGAGCGGGACGGCGGTCACGCCACCGCCTCGGGGGCGCCCAGGTAGGCCTCGATCACCGCGGGATCGGCCCGCACGGCGTCGGGCGTCCCCGTGGCGATGAGCTGGCCCATGTCGAGCACGTGGATGGTCTCGCACACGTTCATCACGAGCGACATGTCGTGCTCGACCAGACACACGGCGAGGCCGTCGGCGGCCAGCGTCCGCACGAGCCGGCCGAACTCGATCGTCTCCTGTTCGGTCTGGCCGGCGGCGGGCTCGTCGAGCAGCAGCACGGTGGGGTGGATCATGAGGGCCCGAGCCAACTCGACCCGCCGGGCCTGACCGGTGGGCAGCTCGCTCACCTCGCGATCGGCCACCTCGGCCAGGCCCACGAGCGCCAGCACCCGTTCGGTCTCGGCCGACGCGTTCAACCGCGGGCCACCGGCCCAGCCGTTGCGGATCTCCCCCGCGACCCGCACGTTGTCCCGCACCGACAGCGACGTGAAGAGCTCCAGCCGTTGAAACGTGCGCGCCACCCCGCGCTTGGCCCTACGGTGCGGCGGCAGCCGCGAGATGTCGCGACCGTCGAGGGCCACGCGCCCGGAGTTCGCCGAGAGCAGCCCGGTGACGACGTTGAACAGCGTCGTCTTGCCCGCGCCGTTGGGACCGATCAGGCCCGTGACCCGGCCCGGCTCGACCGTGAGCGACACGCCGCCGAGCGCCAGCTTGCCGCCGAACCGGACCTGGACGTTGTCAACCGCCAGCTGCGCCATTGCCACCTCCTCCGGCGAGGACGAGCCCGAGCTCGCGGTCGATGGTGGTGCGGTCGTCGTCGGTGAAGGGCCGGTCGATGCCGACGAGCTCGTCGGGAACGCCGGCCGGCACCTCCGCCCGCGTCAACACCTTGGCCACACCGGGCAGCGCGAGGATGATCACGGATGTGATGATCACGAACCACCATCCGCTGAGGTGCTCGGTGTAGGTGAGCCAGTAGACGACCGCCTCCACGACCCCGGCCGCCACCAGCAACGGGACGGCCCGCCGGAGCGGCCGGTAGTTCTCGCCGATCTGGTGCACGGCGCCGCTCGGGTTGCGCCCCAGGCTGACGCCGATGATGGCCGGCAGCACCGTGGTGAGCGTGGCGACGAAGCCGAAGACGCCGTTGAGCGTGGGGTGATCGGTGCCGAGCTTGGTGAACGTGTCCTGGATCGCCACGAACCCGACGCCCAAAAGCAGGCCGCCGATCAGGGCGCCGCTCACGTAGCCGATGCCACCCACGACGGTGAGCATCAAGAGCCCGAGGCTGAGGAAGATGTCGAAGCGATCGCCGTTGACGGAACCGAGCTGCGACGACATCAACGCCCCGCCCAGGCCGGCGATGGCGGCCGACAGCATGAACACCGACAGTTTCAAACGCACCACGTTCATGCCGAGGGTGGCGCACGCGGCCGGGCTGTCCTTCAACGCCGCCAGCCGCCGGCCATAGCCGCTGTGGCGGATGGCGACCAGCGCGATGCCCACGACGGCGAACACGATCGTGACCGCCACCAGGAAGGCGGCGTTCGATTTCAGGTCGATCGGCCCGATCTTGGGCCGGGCCACGCTGAGGGTGCCGCTGGGGAAGATGGTGAAAGTCCAGTGGACGAGCGGCAGCGTGCGGGCCGAGATCTCGGTGAGCACCATGCGCGACACGAACACGCCAAAGGCGAACGTGGCCAACGCCAGGTAGAGGCCGCGCAGGCGCAGCGCCGGCAGCGCCACGAGGGCGCCGACTGCCGCGCTCACGGCCATGGCGGCGAGGTAGCCCCACAGGGTGGTGCGCCCGCTCGGGCCGGTGGTGGTGGTCCCCACGTGGAAGACGACGATGGCACCGATGGCACCGAACGACAGCGCGGCCAGGTTGATCTCGCCCGCGTAGCCGGTGAGGAGCACGAGTGACAGCGCCACG
>DASXAI010000429.1:0-7338 GCA_036406775.1 Acidimicrobiales bacterium | reverse complement strand
CGGCGTAGCCGGGGATCCCACCACGGGGGCACGACCGTCCGGGCCTTCTGCCCCTACCGTTTTCCTGGTGGATACGAGTGACGGACCGGCGCCGCGCTGGTGGCCGCGCCGCCATCCTGAGCTGCTCGCCATCCCCGTCGCCGCCTTCCAGCTCGGCGTCTGCTATCTGGCCGGCCGCCATCAACCCGAGGCCCGCTCGATCGACGTCCTGGCCGTCGTGCTGCTCGTGGGTAGTGGCCTCGCGCTGGTGGCCCGCAGGCGCTATCCCGTCGCCGTCCTCGCCGCCACGGGCGGGGCGACGCTGCTGTACCACGCCCTCGACTACCCCAACGGGCCGTTCGTCCTCGCCCTGGCCATCGCCATCTTCGGCGCCGTCCGCTACGGCCATCGGGCCGCGGCGTGGATCGGCGCCGCCGTCGGATACGTCGGCTACTTCGTGCTCGACCGCCTGGTCGGACACCAGGAGGCCCCTCAGCTCGGCCCCGCCCTGGGCGTGGCGGCGTGGCTGCTCGTGGTCCTGGTGCTGGCCGACCTCGTGCGCATGCAGCGCGAGCGAACCGCCGACGCCGCCCGCAACCGGGCCGAGGAGCAGCGGCGGCGCCAGAGCGAGGAGCGCCTCCGCATGGCCCAGGAGCTGCACGACGTCCTGGCCCACAACATCTCGCTCATCAACGTGCAGGCCGGCGTGGCCTTGCACCTGATCGACGAACGTCCCGAGCAGGCCCGCATCGCCCTGGCCGCCATCAAGGACGCCAGCAAGGACGCCCTCGGCGAGTTGCGGTCCGTGCTCGGCGTGTTGCGCGCCCCCGATGACGAGGCGCCGCGTGCCCCCGCCCCGAGCCTCAGCCGGCTCGACGGTCTGGTGGCCCAAGCGGCGGCCGCCGGTATCGAGGTCGAGCTCGCCGTCGACGGCGCCCCGCGGCCGCTGCCGGCACCCATCGACCTGGCTGCGTTCCGCATCGTGCAGGAGGCGCTCACCAACGTCACGCGTCACGCCGGCACGGCGCGATCGGCCGTGGTGCACGTCCACTACGACGCCGACGACATCACCGTGCAGATCGACAACGACGGCTCGGGGCCGTCGCCCCGCGTCAGCGACGCCTCGGTCGGCACCGGCAGCGGCATCCGCGGCATGCGGGAGCGGGCCGCATCCCTGGGCGGCCACCTCGAAGCGGGACCTCGAGTGGACGGTGGCTTCCGGGTGCTGGCCACCTTGCCGGTGGACGTCCGATGATCCGCGTCGTCCTGGCCGACGACCAGGCCCTCGTGCGAGCCGGCTTCCGGGCCCTGCTGGATGCCCAGGACGGCATCGAGGTCGTGGGCGAGGCGAGCGACGGTGAAGAAGCGATGCGGCTCGCAGTGCGCCACCGCCCCGACGTCGTGCTGATGGACATCCGCATGCCGGGTGTCGACGGCCTCGAGGCGACGCGGCGCATGGCGTCCGACGACCGGCTCGACGACGTCCACGTCGTCATCCTCACCACCTTCGATCTCGACGAGTACGTCTTCGAGGCCATCCGCGCCGGCGCCAGTGGCTTCCTCGTGAAGGACACGGAGCCGGTGGAGCTCATCCAGGCGGTGCGCGTGGTGGCGAGGGGCGACGCCCTCCTGTCGGCCGGCGTCACCCGCCGACTGATCGAGGAGTTCGCGCACCGGGCCAAGGAGCCGCGCCTGTCGCCCCAGCTCGACCTGCTCACCGATCGCGAGCGCGAGGTCATGGCCCTCGTCGGCGCCGGCCTCACCAACGACGAGATCGCCGAGCGCCTGTACATGAGCCCGGCCACGGCCAAGACCCACGTGAGCCGAGCCATGGTGAAGCTCGGGGCGCGCGACCGGGCCCAGCTCGTCGTGTTCGCGTACGAGTCCGGCCTCGTACGCCCCGGCTGGAGAGTGTGAGACCGGAGGAGTAGGGCCAGAGCCTCCGCGCAGCCGACGACGGCGCAGGCGTCGCGCCGGACGATGGATCTCGAACGAAGGAGGTTCATCGATCATGTTGACCGCCACCCTGACCGCCGTCGTGGCCGAAGCCGTCCACGCCACCAAGGTGTACGGAACCGGCGACACGAGCGTGCGCGCCCTCGACGGCGTCGACGTCCAGTTCCCCGCCCGCCGCTTCACCGCCATCATGGGCCCGTCGGGCTCGGGCAAGTCGACGCTGATGCACTGCCTCGCCGGCCTGGACACGCTGACGTCGGGGCAGGTGTTCGTCGACGGCGTCGAACTGGGCCAGCTCTCCGACAAGGAGCTGACGCGTCTGCGCCGCGAGCGCCTCGGGTTCGTCTTCCAGGCGTACAACCTCGTGCCGACGCTGACGGCGGCCGAGAACATCTCGCTGCCGAGCGCGCTGGCCGGCCGCCGGCCCGATGGCGACTGGCTGGACACCGTCGTCGACGCCGTCGGGCTGCGCGACCGCCTGACGCACCGGCCGTCGGAGCTGTCCGGCGGCCAGCAGCAGCGCGTCGCCGTCGCCCGTGCCCTCGCCAGCCGGCCCGCCCTCGTGTTCGCCGACGAGCCGACCGGCAACCTCGACTCCCGCGCCGGCGCCGAGATCCTCGGCTTCCTGCGCCGGGCCGTCACCGACCTCGGCCAGACCATCGTCATGGTGACCCACGATCCCGTCGCCGCCAGCTACGCCGACGCCGCCGTCTTCCTGGCCGACGGCCGGATCGTCGGTCACCTGGAGGCGCCGTCGCCCCAAACCGTCCTCGACCGCCTCAAGGCCCTCGGGGGGTGAGGCAGCCATGCGGAAGCTCACCCTCAAGAATCTCTGGGCCCACAAGCGCCGCCTCGTCGGGACGTTCCTCGCCGTGTTCCTCGGCGTGGCCTTCCTCGCCGGGACACTGGCCCTCGGCGACACGTTGCGCGCCAACTTCGCCGACCTCTTCACCCAGGCCAACGCCGGCACCGACGCCGTCGTGCGCAGCGCCACCAAGTTCGACGTCGACCGCAGCGGGCCGCTCGATGTGGCCTCGCGCGGCACCGTCGACGCCAATCTGGCTGACACGGTCCGCGCCGTCGACGGCGTGGCGGCCGCCGCCCCGTCGATCGAGGGCTACGGCCAGATCATCGCACGCGACGGCTCGGCCATCGGCGGGACCGGTCCGCCCCGCACGGCGGGCAACTGGGTCGACGACACCGAACTGAACCCGTATCGCATCGTCGAGGGCCGCGCCCCGCAAGCCGACGACGAGGTCGTCATCAACCGCGGCGCCGCCGAGGCGGGCGACCTGCACATCGGCGACACGACCACCGTCGAGACGCCGCAGCCGGTGACGGTGCGCATCGTCGGCATCGCCACCTACGGCTCGGCCGACGGCATGGGGCAGGTGACGTACGCCGGCTTCACCCTGCCGGCCGCCGAGCGGTACCTCACCGACGATCCCGGCCAGGTCAACGGCGTCCTCGTCCGCGCCGAGCCCGGTGTCTCCCAAGAGGAACTGGTGCAGCGGTTGCAACCGGCGCTGCCAACGGGCGTCGAGGCCATCACCGGCTCCCAGTTGACGCAACAGAACATCGACGACATCAACGCCACGTTCCTGAACCTGCTGCGCGGCTTCCTGACCGTGTTCGCCGGTGTGGCCCTGCTGGTCGGGTCGTTCAGCATCTACAACACCTTCTCGATCCTGGTGGCCCAGCGCACGCGGGAGTCGGCGCTGCTGCGGGCCCTCGGCGCGAGCCGGCGCCAGGTCGTGCGGTCGGTGATCGCCGAGTCGATCGCCGTGGGCGTGGTCGCCTCTGCCGTCGGGCTCCTCGGCGGCATCGCCATCGCCGGTCTGCTGAAGGCGATGTTCGACGCCTTCGGGTTCGCCCTCCCGGCCGGCGGCTTGGTGTTCTCGACCACGAGCGTCGTGGTGCCCGTCGTGGTGGGCATCGTGGTCACGGTGGCAGCGAGCGTCCTACCCGCAGTCCGGGCCTCTCGGGTCGCGCCCCTCGCGGCGCTCCGCGACGTCAACGTCGACCGGTCGGGCATCTCGGCCCGCCGCGCCGTCGTCGGCCTCACCGTGCTCACCGCGGGCGCGGCCGTGACGCTCGTGACGGCGTTGCGGACGGGCGCGCTGGCCGTCATCGGCCTCGGCGCCATCACCACGATCGTCGGCGTGGTCATCGTCGGCCCGCTCGTGGCCCGCACCGCCAGCGCCGTGCTCGGCGCGCCCGTCCGCCGGCTACGCGGCGTGTCGGGCTCACTGGCTCGACAGAACGCCATGCGCAACCCGCGCCGGACGGCGGCCACGGCGTCGGCGCTCATGGTCGGCGTCGCCGTCGTCACCCTCTTCACCGTGTTCGCCGCCTCGCTGCGGGCGTCGGTGGACCAGACGGTCACCCGCACGTTCGCCGGCGACCTCGCCATCACGACCGGCAGCTTCGGCGGCGGGGCCCTGAGCCCGCAGTTGGCCACGACGCTGGCCGACCTGCCCGCGGTCCAGGCGGCCGCCGGGTTGGGTCGAGGTGTGGCTCGCATCGGCGGTCACGACGAGGACGTCACCATCACCGACACGCGAGCCGCGAACGAGGTGCTCGACCTCGGCGTCCGGAGCGGGTCCCTCACCGACCTCGGCCCGGCCAGCCTGGCCGTCTCCTCCGACACGGCGTCGTCTCGGGGGTGGGCCGTCGGTTCGGTTGTCCCGGTGACCTTCACCGACGGCACCACCACCGACGTCACGGTGGGTGCCATCTACGCCGAAGACAGCCTGGTCGGCGGGTACGTGCTCCCGCGCCAGACGTGGGCGCCGCACGCCGTCCAGGACCTGGACACGGCGGTCTACGTGAAGTTCGCCCCCGGCGTCGGGCCCGGCCCCGGGCGAGCGGCCGTCGAGACCGTCACGGCCCGCTTCGGGCAGCCCGACGTGCTCGACCGGGCCGGCTACGTCGACCAGGCCACCAGCGGGGTGAACATCCTGCTCGGCCTGGTCTACGTCATGCTCGCCCTCGCCATCCTCATCGCTCTGATGGGGATCGCCAACACGCTGGCGCTGTCCATCCACGAGCGGACCCGAGAACTCGGGCTGCTCCGAGCGGTGGGGGCGTCGCGCCGGACCCTGCGGGCCATGGTCCGATGGGAATCGGTCATCATCGCCCTGTTCGGCGCCGTCGGCGGCCTCGGCGTGGGCCTGTTCCTGGGCTGGGCGCTGGTCCGGTACCGGGCCGACGCCGTGACCCAGGTCTTCGCCGCCCCCGTCGGGCAGCTGGTCGTGGTGCTGGTGGCGGGCGGCATCGCCGGCGTCCTGGCCGGCCTGCGCCCCGCCCGCCGGGCCGCTCGTCTCGACGTGCTGGCGGCCATCGCCACCGAGTGACGGGCCCGTCTCCCCCACCCCGCCGATGTGACGGAAAGCGACAACAGTTGTCGAAAACCGTCGCATCGGCCACGGGGGGAGGCCGCTCTGACCACGGCCCCACCCCGTCTTCGCGCGGAAAGTGCTGGACGGGCGGCGTTTCTTGGCGCACACTGTGAGTGGACCGGGCGTGGGCGGGGTCCCTTCATGGACGCGCCGTCAGTTCCGAACGACAGGGACGGCGCCGATGAAGGCTCAGGACTGGTCGACCGAGGGAGGAATGGCGTGGGACGGTTGATTCGTTCCGTCGTGATCGGAGCGGTCGCGCTCGCCGGGGCCCTGGTGGTGGGCATGCCCGTCGCCTCCGCCGCCCCGACCCTCTGCGCGCCCGCGCCCTCCTACGGCGTCGGCATCGCCATCATCCCGGAGTTCGTCGGGACCAACGACATCGCCGTGTCCGCCTATGTCGGCGAGGTCATCGACTACGACGTCACGGTCTTCTTGAAGCAGGATCCCCCGGGCACGCCCAACGGCGTGATCGTCTGCCCCATCTTCAACGGCACGGTCACCGTCACCCTCCCCAACGGCGCCGGGCCCTTCACGCTCGACACCACCCTGGCCCTCGGCGTGGGGCAGTCGAAGACCTATCCCGACATCCCGGCCACCAAGTACGCGATGAACACGGCCGACCTCGTCCCCTCGCCCGGGTGCGCCCAGCCGCCGTGCCCCGACCGGGTCGTGGCGACGTCCCGAGTCGTGGCCACGAGCGAGGGCCCCGACGACGGCGTCCAGGACAACACGCAGGTCACGGCCACCGCCGAGGCACCGACGTTCCTGCTCCAGCCGTCCACCCAGGTCACGGTGGCACCGAGCTCGCCGTCGGTGCAGGCGGGCCAGCCGGTGACGTGGACGGTGAAGGAGACCAACGACACGCCTCCGAAGTTCTTCCCCGCCGCGCTGAGCAACGTGCACGTCGACCTCTCGACCGACGGCGGAGCGACGACGTCGCAGACGCTGAGCCAGACGAGTCCGAACTTCTCCGGTGACGTCAACAGCAACGGCCAGCTCGACGTGAACGAGTCGTGGCAGTGGACCTTCACCACGACGCCGACGGCGGCCGTGACCATGACCGCGACGGGCACCGGCACCGGACCGCGCGGCCACGTCATCACGTTCCCCGCCGACGCCGAGGAGCGTGCCGCCGCACCGGTGAACGTCACGCCGCCACCGCCGCCACCGCCGTCGGCGCCGCCGACCTCGACGCCGCTGCTGCTACCGCCCACCGGCGCCTCGTCGGCCGTCGACGCCTCGGCCATCGCCGGCATCGGCATCGCCCTCATCGGCGTGGTGCTGGTCCTCGCGACCCGGCGCCGGCGGCCCACCGCCGACTGACGGCCCTCATCTCCTGGCGTAGGTCGGCCGGCCTATGGCCGCCCACACCCAGCGCACTTACGCTGCGACGATGCGTGCCCGAGTCGCCCTCGCGCTCGCGGCGGGGGTGCTGCTCGCCACCGTCGGTGTCGTCGCGCCCGATCCGCCGGCGGCTCGGGCCGTCGCCGTCGGACCGGTCCGGCCGGGCGACCCGAACGACGGCGTGGCGTGGGCGAACTACTACCGATCCTTTGGCGAGAACCTGGCGCCGGTGGCGGCCGGGACGTCGCAGGGGCCGCAGAACGTCGCCAACTGGTTGGCCGGCTACCACCTGCAGGGTGACCCGTACTGCAACCACACTGCCGACGGCACCCACCCGTGGCCGGGGGGCGACATGGCCCACAACGTGTTGTTCTGCGGGCCGCCGACCCTCGGGCAGGCCATCACCGGTTGGATCGACACGCCGTACCACGGCGCCGGGTTCGTCGACCCCAAGACCACGGCCATCAGCTTCGGCTTCAACTTCGACACGTCGACCGCGCTCTACACGACGACGGGCCCGTCGACCCTCTCGCGCTGGCCGAAGCCCGATGGCGTCCTGCCGTCACCTGCCTTCGACTTCGGCGAGTCGCCCGATCCCAGAAGCCTCTGCGGCTACCCGGGAGCGCCGGTGCCGATCGGCCGACCGCTCTTCATC
>DASXAI010000428.1:0-5799 GCA_036406775.1 Acidimicrobiales bacterium | reverse complement strand
TGGCCCTGCTGCGGGCCCGTTCGGCGGTCGCCGATCTCACCAAGTCGCTCAAGGGCGACCAGGCCACCGGCGCCCGAGCCGTGTACCTCGCCCTCGAGGCGCCGGCCCGTCTCATCGCCGACAACGCCGGCCTCGAAGGCGCCATCGTCGTCCCGCAGATCGAGCGGGAGACGGGTGCCACCGGCCTCAACGCCGCGACCGGCGAGTTCGAGGACCTGATGAAGGCCGGTGTCATCGACCCGGCCAAGGTCACCCGGGCGGCCTTGCAGAACGCGGCGTCCATCGCCGGACTGGTCCTCACCACCGAGGCGCTGGTCGTCGAGAAGCCCGAGAAGAAGCCGCCGATGCCCGGCGGCGCCCCCGGTGGGATGGGCGGCATGGGCGGCATGGGCGGCATGGGGATGATGTGAGCTTTCGGCGGGGGAAGGAAACCTTCCCCCGCCGAGCCGTTCTCGGCGTGGTTCGCGTCGAATTCGCGGCAGTTCCACGCCCAGAAGCCGAATCACGCCGAGTTCGCTGCGAGACTCAGGGCCGTGGCTGACGCGCCGGCCCCGAAGCTGCCGTTCTGGATCCACCAGATCGTCGAGTACGCCATCGGGGCCCTCCTCGCGTACCAGGCGATCCACTCGGCCCGGCCCGTGGTGCCGTTGCTGGCCGGCCTCGTGGTGATTCTCCTGGCGGCCACGGCCGACGGCCCGGCGGCGTGCTTCCACGCCGTCTCACGGCCCGTCCACCGGATCCTCGACATCGTCGTCGCCATCGGCCTCGTCGCGGTGGCCATCCTGTTCGGCGACGACATGGGCGGCGCCGGGCAGATCCTGCTGATCCTCGGTGCCCTCGCCTTGGCCGGATTGACCCTGCGGTCCGACTACCGGCCCAAGGCCGTCCGCCAACGGGCTGAGAAGCCCCCGGCCACGAGCGTCGGCTCACCGCGGGCCGAGGCCATCGGGCGCGGCGCCGGCCGGCTCGTGGGTCGCGGCGTCCAGGAGTACCGGCGGCGGCGGTCGAGTCCCGGTTCCGGCAGCTGACGCCAATACGCTGCAGGGCATGGAACGGCCCGCTCCCGACCCCGCCAAGCTGCTCGCCTACTGGGACGAGTGGGAACGCGGCGAAGCAACCCCGGGGCGCGTGCTGGCCAACCTGAAGACGGCCGGGATGCCCGAGCTCCTCCGCTCGCTCGTGGGTGAGCAGGCCTCCACGGCGTGACGTCTCCTGCCGAACCGGCCCGCCGTCGCGGCGGTGACCAGATCATCCCCCGGCCCACCGCCTGGCGTCCGGGCGCTCCGGCCCCGTGGACGGATCGCGTCCCGGCCCGCTTCGAGCTGGCGGCGGTGGCCCACGCCGTCGCCGTCCGGGGCGACGGCCGGCCGCCGTCGTTCCTGACCCCGAACTCGCGGGAGGCAGCGGTGCTCGTGGCCCTCTTCCCGGGCGCCCTCGGCGCCGAGGTGGTGCTCACCCGCCGATCGAGCCGGATGCTCCACCATCGCGGCGAGATCAGCTTCCCGGGCGGCGGTGTGGATCCCGGGGAGACGCCGGTCGAGGCGGCGCTGCGGGAGGCCTACGAGGAGGTGGCCCTGGACCCCGCGCTGGTGACCGTGGTGGGGGAGCTCGACCACATCTCCACCATGGTCAGCCGCAACATCATCGTGCCCGTCGTGGGGACCCTGACGGCCCGGCCCGAGATGCACCCGGAGGCCGCCGAGGTCGACCGCATCTTCACGGTGCCGCTCGTGGAGCTGGCCGGCGCCGACGTGTATCGCGAGGAGCTGTGGGGAACGGCCCCGTTCGACCGCCCCATCCACTTCTTCGAGCTCGATGACGAGACGGTGTGGGGCGCCACCGGGCGCATCCTCCTGCAACTCCTGTCGGTGGCGGCCGGGGTCCAGCCGTGATCGAGAACGGGACCGTCACGCTGCGGCCGTGGGAGCGAGCCGACGCCGTGTTCGTGTTCGAGGCGTGCCAGGACGCCCAGATCCAGCGCTGGACGCGCGTCCCCCGGCCCTACACCGCCCTCGATGCGGCCACGTTCATCGATCGCCACGCGAGGGCCCAGCCCGAAGACGACGGCGCCTTCTTCGCCATCACCCGCACCGACAACGGCGAGCTCCTCGGCGCCATCTCGCTGCACCACATCGACTGGGCCTTCCGGCAGGCCGAGATCGGCTATTGGATCGGACCGGACGCTCGGCGCGAGGGCGTGGCCAGCGCGGCCGTCGACGCCCTCACGACGTGGGGATTCGCCTCGCTCGGGCTCGTCGAGGTCCACCTCATCACGGCGCGGGAGAACCTGGCGTCGCAGGGCGTCGCCCGCAAGGCGGGATACGCCTTTTCCCACGTGCTGACCGACGAATGCCGTGACGGCGACGACCTGGTCGACGGGCTCGCCTTCGCCCGGCGCGTCGACGCGTAGTGGGCTTCCCGGGCGGGACCGTCGACGTCCCGGGCACCCACCGGCCGGACCTGGCCGAGGTGGTGGCGGCGGCGGTCGTCGACCCCTACGGGCACGGTGAGCGGCTCGCCGCCGTCCTGCGCGATGGTCGGCTCGTGGCGCCCGGGCACCTCGCCACCAACGCCTGGGTGTTCGACCCGCCAGGAACGCAGCTGCTGCTCGTGCGCCACCGCACGCTCGGGTGGGTGAACCCGGGCGGTCATCTCGACGCCGGCGAGGCGCCGGCCGCGGGCGCCGCTCGTGAGCTGGCCGAGGAGACCGGGCTCGAGCTCGTGCCGCGCCACGCGAGCCCGGTCGTCGTGCGGGCCGCCGTCTTCCCCGCTCGCGGCGACGATCCCGCCCACTGGCACTGGAACCTCCACTACCTGTTCCGCGGCGATCCGACGGCGCCCCTCACGCCCGAGCCCGGGTCCCCGGCGGCGTGGTTCCCGGTCGACGCCCTGCCGGAACCGCGAGTCGGCGATCTGGAGGACCTCCTGGCGGTCATCCTCCCCGTTTCACGCCAGTTCAAGAACCCGTGAGGTTCTCAAACAAGCGTGAAACGGACAGGGGGGCTCCTACGCGAGCTCCTGGAGGAGTTGCCAACCAGCCTCGACGTGGCGGCGTTCCGTGGCGTGGCCGCCGACGCAGAACCGGAGCACCGACCGGCCGTCGAGCACGGTGCGGGTGAAGAGGGCCCGGCCGCTGGCGTTGGCCGCGTCGATGAGCTGGTCGGTCGCGGCGTCGCCGGCGAGGAGTCGGAGGCAAACGAGGTTGAGGCTCGGCGGCGCCGCCAGTGCGAAGCGGTCGTCGGCGTCGACCCACGACGCCAGCTCGTTCGCCAGCCCGATGTGCCGGCGGATCATGGCGCGGACCGGTTCCGGGCCGTCGGCGCGCAGGCTGAACCACACCTTGAGGGCCCGGAAGCGGCGGCCCAGCGGGACGCCCCAGTCGCGGTAGTCGATCACGGCGCCGGCATCACCCGCGGCCGTGCGCAGGAACGGCGGGAGGATCGAGAAGGTGTTGACGAGGGCGGCGCGATCGCTCACATAGAGGAGGTCGCAGTCGAAGTTGATGCCCATCCACTTGTGCGGGTTGGTGCAGTAGGAGTCGGCGGTCTCGACGCCGGCGTTCACCCACCGCAGCTCCGGGCAGAGGCCCGCGATCCCCGCCATCGCCGCGTCGACGTGGAGCCAGAGCCGCTCCCGGGCGCAGATCTCGCCGATGGCGGGCACCGGGTCGAACGCCAACGACGAGGTCGTGCCGGCGGTGGCGCACACGAAGAACGGCACCAGTCCGGCGGCCCGGTCGGTGGCGATGGCGTCGAGCAGGGCGTCAGGTCGCATGGCGAAGGTCGCGTCAGTGGCGACGAGGCGCAGGTTGTCGCGGCCGATGCCGGCGATCTTGAGGCCCTTTTCGGTGGCCGAGTGGGTGTGGGCCGTGGCGTACGCGACCAGCCGGCCGGGGGCGCCGGCCTCGTTGGCGCGGCCCTCGGTGGCGCGCTCCCGGGCGGCCAGGATGGCGCACAACGTCGCCTCCGATGCCGTGCCCTGGATGACACCGCCGCCCGGGCCGTCGGACCGGAACCGGCCCGGCAGGTCGAGCAGGTCGGCCATCCAGTCGCACATCAGCGTCTCGAGTTCGGTGCAGGCCGGGCTGGTGGCCCACAGCATCCCGTTGACGCCGAGGCCGGCCGAGAGGAGGTCACCCAGGATCGCCGGATAGCTCGAGTTGGCCGGGAAGTAGGCGAAGAAGCTCGGGTGCTGCCAGTGGGTGAGACCCGGGACGACGACGCGGTCCACATCGGCCAGCACCTCGTCGAACGGCTCGGGCTCGTCGGGCGGTGACGGTGGCAGCCGGGCCCGGATCTCGCCCGGCGCCAACGGCGAGGCCACCGGGTAGCGCTCGACGTTCTCGACGTAGTCGGCGATCCAGTCGATCAGGGCGTGGCCCTGGCGGCGGAACTCTTCGGGCGTCATGGGCGGAGCGTACGGTGCCGCCCCATGAGCGCCGCCAGCGACATCGACCCGGCTCGGTTCGCCATTCACCACGCCAACCCCCGCGGCTTCGCCCAGGCCTACGTGCGCGAGGGCGTCGGCGGCGTGCCCCTCCTGTGCGTCCACGGATGGCCCGAGACCAAGCGGATCTTCTGGAAGGTCATCGCCCCGTTCGCTGACGCCGGCTTCGAGGTGATCGTGCCGGACCTGCGGGGCTTCGGCGACAGCGAACTCGGCCCGGACGGCTTCCACGACGTTGCCAGCCACGCCCTCGACCTGTACGCGCTGGTGCACGACCTGCTCGGGCACGATCGGGTCGTGCTGCTCGGCGGCGACCTCGGCGGGCCCGTGATCCAGGACCTGGCCCTGCGCCATCCCGACTGGGTCGACCGCCTCGTCCTGTTCAACTCGCCGCTGCCCTACGACAAGGAACGCATGGGCGGTTGGAACACCCGGCCGGCCCGGGAGGCGAGCGACTACTACGTCCGCCAGGGCACCGACGCCGACGCCCTCGCCGCCGAACTGGCCACGCCCGAGCAACGCCGCCGGTACATCGCCACCTTCTACACGTCACGGTTCTGGGCCCATCCCGGCACCTTCCTCGACCCGGGCGCGCCACCCGGCCGGTACGGCGGCAGCGCCGTCGTCGACTTCCACACCGAGCCGTTCGCCGACGGCGCGCATCTCCGGGCCTCGTTCGGCAACTACGAGAGCGCTTTCAGCGCCGCCGCGCGCGTCGAACCGCCCCGCCTGGCTCGCAACGAGCGCACGCCGGCCCTGCTCCTGTTCGGCCCGTCGGACCACGTCCTGTACCCCGACTTCGACCGGATGGCGGCCGTCGTGTTTCCCCTGCACGCCGGTCCCTTCCTGCTGCGCGATTGCGGTCACTTCGTGCCGTGGGAGGCGCCCCACGCCCTCGTGTCCGGCACGCGAATTTTTTGTTCAGATCTCCTCGCAGGTCGCGGCCTCGCGGCGCTGTCAAGGGGTTGATTTGGAGCCCTTGGCGGGTGCAAATTCACGTTCTCAGACTCGTTCCGACCCCGCGAGGGGTCCCGTCCGGACGAGGAGGTTGACCTTGATGGCCGAAAGGGTCCCATCAGGGGAGGAGAGCCCACCCGGCTGACACCGCGTCGGTGCCGTCGCACCACGGTCGTTCGGCCGGACGACACGGGTACGACGCCGGACCGACGAGGACTGTTCGCCGCCGGGTGCTCCCAACCTTGACCGGCCAGGTGCCGGCTCGCGAGCTACCGCCGCGTTCGAGCAAACACGCCTCTCGGAGCCGTACGCAACGACGCCATTCGAACAACAGCCCGATGTACGGCCCCGGACGACCAGCCGGGGCCGTCGTCGTTTCTTCGGGGGGGGGGGGGG
>DASXAI010000427.1:0-7594 GCA_036406775.1 Acidimicrobiales bacterium | reverse complement strand
ATGTCACTTCCGGCGCCCGCATCCGGCCTGGCCGCCTGGTTCGCGCCCGACGGCACCCTGGCTTCCGTCAGCACCGACGGCGCACTGTCGTTCGTCGATCTCGACTCCGGGCGGACGACGCGTCAGGTGCCACTCGAATCCGCGGGGGACTGGTCCTCTGCGTCGTCGTTCACGATGTCGCCCGACGGCTCCCGCCTCGCCGCCAACCCGGACCTCCTGGCCGACGTGTGGGACGTCGGCTCCGGTCGGCTGGTCGGGGACGCCTCGCGGCGCACCCATGGTGCGCGTGGCCTGGCCTTCAGCCCCACTGCGGCCGCCACGCTCGCCATCGGCTCGGGGACGGGCATCGTCACCTTCTACGACGTCGCCTCCGACTCGCCCATCGGGAACCCGTTGCGAGGGCGAACCGGCGGGGCCGGACCGTTGACGTACAGCGCCGACGGCCGTTACCTCGCGACGACGGCCGACGACGGACAAGTCGGCCTGTGGGCCGACGACGGCGGGGAGGGCCTCGTCGTGCATCCGACGGCATCGGGCCGCTGGCTGGACGACGTCTCCGCCGACGGCACCAGGATGCTCCTCTGGAACGACACCGACCTCGAGATCCGCGACGCCCAGCACCCGGAACGACCCGGCGTGCCCGTCCAGTTGCCAGCGGGCGTCGCCGTGTCCGACGGGCTGAACGAGACGCTCGTCGCCCTGTTCAGCGCCGACGGGTCGGCCATCGCCGTCCTGGCCAACCAGCAGCAGGCCGCCACCGATCCACCGAGCACCATGTTCATTGCGGACGGCCACACCGGTATGTTGCGCTGGCAGGTCCCCACCGGGCCCGACTTCCTGCCGCTCGACGCCGTCCCCAGCCCCGACGGCCGCCTCGTGCTGGCGGACTACCGCGTCTCGACCGACGACTTCACATCGCCGAACGCCAGGAGGCTCCGCATATGGGATGTCGCGACCGGTCGCATCACGTCCGACGTCAACCTCGACGACATCCTGGCCAAGAACGACGGGGTCCGTAGCATGCCCCGGTTCACCGCCGACGGCCGGTACGTAGACTTCTCGACGCAGTTGGGTGGCAAGTTCGTGATGGTCCGCCTCCGCAGTTCCGATCTCGGGCTCGTAACGACCACCGCGGCGGTGGCGACCTATCCGCAGGGCGAGATCGACCACGTGCCGGGGACGAGCGACGTTGTGGCCAGCGGGCCTCAGGGGCTGATATGGGAGTGGGACATGTCCACCGGCCAGGTGGTGGCCAGCGGGAAGTCCATCGACACGTCGAGCCTCGCCGGCGTCGTGGCCAACCCCAACGGCGCCATGGTCGCGGGGTGGCACGGGATCAGCAACGCCGAAGCACTGTTCGACACGGCCACCCTCCACCCCATCGGTCAGCCGCTCCCGATCAGTGATATCGGCGAGATCGGAGCCACGCCGAGGTTCGCGGCCGACGGCAAGCACCTCGTCGGTAACGGCCAGTTCGAAGCGGTGGAGTGGGACGTGGACCCCGACTCGTGGCAAGCCAAGGCGTGCCTCGCCGCCGGTCGCAACCTCACGCGCGATGAATGGTTGCAGTACCTGCCGGATGAGCCATATCGACCCACGTGCGACCGCTGGCCGCCGGGCCAGTAGTCGCATGCGGCCTGTCCTTTCGACGGTGCCGCGTCAAGCTCTCGTCCGCTCGCGTGAGCCGATGGGCAGTTCTCCCTGGTGTGCAAGGCTTCAGCAATGGGGCTGGGGGACGGATATCGGGATGGGCAACAACGCACAACGATGCTGTTGATGACGTGCGACGAGGACGCGTTCGAGCGGATTGTGCCCTTGAACCCGGCGTGGCGGGTGCGCGATGTGATCGCCCACGAGGTCGGTGTGAGCGAGGAGGCACTCGCCGGCTACATCCCTGGTGCCGAGGATCCGAAGCGGCGTCCAGACGAGGCGCGTCTGCGAGACGAATGGACCGAAGCCCAGGTCGTGCGACGCCATGACGTGTCGGTGCAGATGATGCTCGAAGAGTGGGAGGTGTTCGCCACGAGCCTGACGCCACTGCTGAACGCCCCTGCCCTGCCGGCCGGGTTCGTCCCGCATGTTCGGACGGCTCCACCGTTGGACGTCGGTTGTCATCTCCATGACCTGCGGCATGCGTTGGGCCAGCCCGGGGATCGGGACGCGCCGACGACGCGGGTTGCGTTCGCGATCGCTCGTGGCTGGCTGAAACTGCGTCTCGGAGCGGCGCAGTTGCCTGCCCTCCGTCTTCGGGCTCACGATCGAGAGTGGGTCATGGGGCACGGACCGGCTGAAGCCACACTCGAGGCAGACGAGTTCGAGTTGTTCAGGGCCCTCACTGGTCGACGGAGTCGTCACCAGGTACTCGCGATGGAGTGGGACGTCGATCCCGAGATCTACCTCGAGACCCTGTCGCCGTACCCGTTCCCGGACAACGACGTCGCGGAGTGAACCCTGCGCCGGTTTGAGAACGGCGCATCGCCAACCCGAACGACGGTCGAGCCTTGCGACCGGCCGACGTCCCCGATTCCTGACGGTCGAATCGGCTCGCCGGTGTCGCATCCAGCGGCCGCTACGGGCTTTCCTATGTGTGGTGGCGCGCCAGGTCGTCGTGAGCCTTCCGAGCACGTTCGAAGGCTTCGTGGTGCGCGTCGAGCCGCGCCTGCGTCGCGCCTTGTGCGCGACGTACGGGGTGGAGACGGGTCGCGAGGCCACGGTCGACGCCCTCAGCTACGCGTGGGAGCACTGGGAGCGGATCGGCGGGATGGACAACCCGGTCGGCTATCTGTATCGCGTGGGACAGAGTTCGGCTCGGCGCCAGTTGCGCCAACTCCGGGTGGTCGCCGCCCCGGACCATGACGAGAGAGTCGAGGTCGAGCCCGGGTTGGAGCGGGCCATGGCTGAGCTGAGCGAGCAGCAGCGGGCCGTCGTCATGCTCGTGCATGGGTATGGGTGGACGCTCAAGGAGGTCTCCGAGGCCATGGCCTTGTCGGTCGCGACGGTCCGCACCCACCTCGGTCGAGGCTTGCGGCATCTCCGCCGGCGCCTGGAGGTTGACGATGTCACTGCTTGAGGATCAGCTGCGGCGCTATGCGCAGCACCTCGACACTGCGGCGCCGGTCACGGCGGCCGAAGCCCGCCGTCGCGCCGACGAGTCGATGTATGCAGGCGAGGGGCGTGAGGTTGTCGTGGCGGGGGGTGGTCGCGGACGTCGTCGCCACTGGCTGTCGATCGTCGCTGTCCTGCTGGTGTTGGCCCTCGTGGCGGTCTTCGTGAAGTCGTCGTCGACGGCGCCGACGTCGAGCACCAACCCGTATCACCTGCCCGAGTGGGTTCCCGACGGCATGGAACTTGCTGATACGTGGGACACTGCACAGCCGCCGCTGACCGAGTCGATCGCAACGCTGCTCCGGACCGACCGGCCCGGCGTGATCCGGCTGTTTGTCGCCGGCCTCGCACCCGGCTCGGGCGTTTCGGCCGCCACTCCCCATGCTGACCTCACGGATCCGGTCACTATCCAGGGCCACCTGGGTCTGATCCAGTCGCGGCTCGACGGATGGAGCCAGGTGTCGTGGAGCGACGGCACGCGCCTGTACGTCGTAGAGGGAACCGGCGCGAGCGACGCTGAGCTTGTGGCGACGGCGGCCTCCGTCCGCCCCGACGACACTGGCGGCCCCCAACGGCTCGACGTAGCGCCGCCGCCAGGGTGGAACCGCCTGGCTGGCGCGTTGCCCGTCAAATCCTCGGTGTCGTTGATGTACACCGCGGCCGACCGTCGAGTTCTCTTCGTCTCCCTCTTCGCCGGCGCCGGCGGCGTCGTCAATCGCCTCGCCCGGGCCCTTCCCAACGGCCGGCCGGTGGCGTCCGGGGACGCCCACGGCGTAGCCGTCAACTGGGGCGACTGGACCACGACGGACGTGGCCTTGGCCGACGGCGCTCTCGTGGAGATCAACAGCGTGGCCGTGCCTGAGGCCGACGTCATGCGGTTCGCCGGGTCGCTCCACGGCGTCAGCGCGGCGGCGTGGGACGCAGTGCCCATCGAGGGCTTCAACGTCTATCCCTACCAGCCCCCCGATGACGGCTACCGGCCCTTGCTCATCGCCGGCGATATGGGGCTCACATGGGCCGAGGGACCCGACGGGAGTTGGTGCCTGCGCGTCCCCCAGGCAACGACGGCAATGCCGCTCGTTCCCGAAGCGCTCCCGTGGCCGGCCGCCTCGGGGTGCTTCACCCAACTCGGACCATCGACAGTCACGGGCGCCGTCCCAACATTCTTTCCGACGGAGCGGGCCGTGTTCGGCCTGACCGAGGCATCCGCGGTCTCGGTCGTGGTCGAACTGGCCGACGGCTCGTCCATCGACGCCCACGTCGCCCGCATCGGGAACACGCAAGCGAGCGGATGGCTGGCTGTCCTTCCCGTGGACGCCACCATCCGAGCGATCCAGGCGACCGACAGCGACAACGGAGCCAGCTGGCGGGTCGGCCGCCCGCCGCGACCGTCATGAGTCAGCCCGTTTCGCACGCTGCGGTGACGGGGTGCCGAGAACAGTCCGTCCGTGCCGCCCTCACCTGCCTGAGTTAGACGGGGGGGTTGAGGAGCGCCGCCGCGATGTAGCGGGCCACGTCCTCGGACAACAGGAACCCCTGGTTCTTCAAGCGGTTCGCCGCCACCGCCACCTTGGCGACGTACTCGGCGCGGCTCCGGTACCGCTCCTCGATCGACGGCCGCGGGTCGTCGGACGCCAGGCGAGCCTTCTTGGTCGGCGCGAAGGCGATCTTTTGACCGGTGGCGTTGCACATGTCGTCGTTCGCAAAGGCGTCGGCCCGCACGTTCCAGCCGGAGTAGGTCGCGGTCGGTACCGAGATCTCGGGCAGGCGGATGCCGGCGACATCGTTGCCGTCGGCGTCCGTCTCTGGCACGAAGGCCGGGTAGGCGCTTGGAGTGATGTTCGGCGGCAGGGTCGTGAGGATGCCCTGCGATGCCTGGCTGCCGAAGTCGAAGAGGTCACCCGTGGTGATGCGGCCGTTATAGGTCACGTTCGGGATCGTGGGGAAGCCAACGCCGGACTGCGGCGTCGCCGGCACGAGCGTGCCATTGCTCCGGAGCGGGACCTGGTTGGGCGGCGGCTCGGTGCCGTTGCTGACCCACTGGTCGAGATCGACGAGCAAGGCGCGGGCGACGGGGTTCGGCAACAACGGGTTCTGGACCTGCTCGCAGACACCGTTGCCGATCTCGGGCGCGTGGGGGAGGCTCGACAGCAGGTAGTACCGGACGTTCGGCGTCTTGGACAGGTCGAGGTCGTTCCCCTGGGTGTCGGTGGTCAGCAGCGAGGCCGCCTTGTTCCAGTACTCGGTCTCGGAATTCACCTCGAAAATCTTCGGGCAGGTGTTGCTCATCGTGCAGCGCCGTAGGACGCCGTCGGTCTGCCCGGTGACCGAATCCGTGATCACCTGGTCGGTGAACGGGAACTGCCGCTCTGGGTACCAGCGGCCGATGTGCTGGCGCATCGAGCGGTTGGGCTGGGCGAACCGGTAGTCGAAGAAGCCGCCCGACGCCCCGGCCACCAGGCTGAGGATCCCGTCGACGGCGCGGCCGCCGGCTGCGGTCTCGTTGAAGCCGAGGCGGACGAAGTCGTGGAGGGCGCGGCACGGCTGGGAGTAGCAGAAGGCGAGCATCTGCTGGACGTCGCCGGCCAGCGGGTTCGGGTTGCCGTACGCGTCCGCCGTCTGGTTGCGAAGAAAGTCGGCGACATCGCGGATGGCGGCGAAGCCGAGTCCCACGACCAATGGGTTCTTGGCCCGGTAGGTGAGCTCGTAGAGAGCGCTCTGGGCGAAGGACGTGTTGGGCGCCAGCTGGATCCCCGTGCCGTCCGAGTTGTAGGACCAGGCCGACGATGGGACTGCGATCGGCGTGTCGTCGTAGCGGAGGCGCATCGTCAGCGTCGCCTGTGACTGATCGAGCGTCGCGGCCGGATAGGTCAAGGGCGCGGCGTTGGCCCCGAGGTCGTCGAACGTGATCTCTTCGAGGGCCGGCCCCTCGATCGCCGAGCCGTCCGCATTGGTCGCGACCGGTACCGTCGCCAACAGGCGGTTGTCGCCGGCCGTGACGGTCGAGTCCCAGGCGATGTCCACGAGGCTGTAGCCCTGGCGCATCAGGAAGCCGTCGCCGGCGTCGAGGAAGCCGGACGGATCGTTCACCGGCTTCGCGTTGTTGAGGGTGAAGAGCGATACGACGTTCCCGCGGTTGGTCGGCTCGTAGACGACGCGGTGGTTGCCCTTCGACAGATCGACCGGCCTCAGGAGCATGAAGTCGGCCTTGTACTCGACGAGGCCCTGACGGTTGCGGGGCGCGTTGGCGAGGTCAGTGATCAACGAGTTGCGGGGATCGGTCGGATCGACGGCGCCGGAGATGATCCCCCGGATCTTCTCGTACCGTCCCACCGCCCCGAACGACCGGCCCTGGAACGCCAGCGTAGGCCTTCCCATCTCCACTTTGTTGACGCCGGGACCCGTCGCGACCGCCGTCGATCGCGGCGTGGCGACCACACCCATGAGGGCGATGGGAAAGGCGGCTAGCGCGCCCACCGGGCGCAACAGCCGTGACCGGAACCTGCCCGTCGCTTCGCGCCCGTCCGCCACGCTCGACCCTCCTCGCATCCAAACCCTCGGGGATGGAGGGCGAGAACCCGAACGAGCAAGCACGGACACGTCTCGGGGCAAGCTCCCCAGTTTTCTGCGCAGGCTGCCTATCAGCCGCCCTTGCCGGTGTCAATCGGTCGGTCGGACGCATTGGTGTTCCCCTATAGGGGAGCCCGATCAATGAGAAGAACGTACGGCAGTCATTGCGGGACGTTCACCGGCCGGGCGACGACGAGGCCGATGACAGCGAGAGAAGCCATCGATTCGCCGGCCGTCGATGTTGAGCCACTCGCAACCGGCGAAGTGCACCGCCCGTCCGCACAGGACGCGTCAGAACCTGAAGCGGCTCAGGCCGCCCGGCTCGGTGCCCAGCGCCACCGTCGCGGATCGTGGCGCAATGCGATACACGTTCCAAGGCGGCGGTCCTTGCGACGGAGCGTTGAACGGAGCAGTGATGCCGGAGCCGCTGTCGTCGGGCTCCGCCGGCCAACCGGCGTCGGCCCACGCCTTCGCGATGCGCGCCACGGTGCCCGCATCGGTCATCCGGGTTGCGTCACCCTCGATGACCACGTCGGCGTCGCGGATCGACACCGCGAGTGAGCAACGCGGATCTCGTGCGACGTTGCGGCTCTTCCGTGTGCCGGCGCCCGTCTGGAACCAGAACGCGCCGTCCGCCCACAGAGCCCCGACCGCGGTCACATGCGGGCTTCCGTCCTCGTTGACAGTCACGAGCCATGTCGTGCGAGCGTTGTGCGCGTCCGGAGCAGGCGCCGAGCCCGCGTCGAGCTTCTTGACAACTTCGTTCCAGTCCACCGGCGGGAGGCCGTCTGCGGCCCCCAAGTTGATGATGTCCACTGCGCATCCCTTTCGTCATGCCACGCCCTGCAACCACGTCCGGAACATCAGACGGGCCGTGATCACCAAAGTCATCGCGCCCGAGAGAGGTGTGCGCATCCTG
>DASXAI010000426.1:0-5779 GCA_036406775.1 Acidimicrobiales bacterium | reverse complement strand
CGCCCCGGCACCATCGATCACCCATCCGGTCATCCCGGAGGTGCGAACAGCTCCAGTGCGATGTTGTCGGGGTCGCGGAACGACAGCCCGGAGCCGTAGCCGGCGTCGACGATGCCGCCGTGCTGGATGCCCATGGCGTCGAGGCGGGCTCCCCACTCCTCGAGCTCGCCGCGGGTGGCCACGCCGAACGAGATGTGGTCGAGACCCGGCGTCCGCTCGTCGAAGGCGTCCTTCGAGTGCAGATCCGGGAAGCCGTGCAGGCCCAGCAGGGTGTTGCCCAGCTGGTACACGATGTGGCGGAAGGGGCCGGTGTCCTCGTCGAGGACAGGAGCGGCGCCCAGGACCTTCGTGTACCAGGCTTCGCTGGTCCCGAGGTCGGTCACCGTGATCGCCACGTGGGTGATCGACGGCATGGTGGTTGCAATGGCCACGAGTTCTCCTTGGTCGGGGGCGGTTGTAGCGCCAGCAAGGTACGAACGAGCCCTTCCCTCAGCCTTCCCTCGGTCGGCGGCGGGCGGGACGGGCCGGCGCAGCCTACGCCTGCTCGAGCGGGTGCAGGCCGGCGCCGTGACACCTGTCTCAGCAGCCGGTGGCGTCGGCGAGTGTCGGCACGCTTCGGCCAGGCGCGCCCCCGGGACCTAGGGCAGTCCGGCCTGGACCTTGCGCAGCAGGCGCTCGAGGTGACGGGCGTCGGCGGGCGTGAGGGCGCGCAGGATGCCGGCCTCGTTGGCCAGGTGGTCCTGGATGGTGGCGTCGACGGCGGCGCGTCCCGCCGCCGTCAACCGGATGCGCACCACGCGCCGGTCGTCGGCGCCCTTGGTGCGGCGGACGAAGCCACGTTGCTCGAGCCGGTCGATGCGGTTGGTGACGGCGCCGGAGGTGATCATCAGCGCGTCGAGCAGTTCGCCGGCGGTGAGCTCGTAGGGCGACCCGGACCGGCGCAGCGACGCAAGGACGTCGTACTCCCATGCTTCCAGCCCGTGCCGATCGAACACCGTCTTGAGCTGGCGGTCGATGGCGCGGCTGAGCCGGCTGATCCGCCCGATGATGCGGATGGGGCTGGCGTCGAGGTCCGGGCGCTCCTCGGCCCACTGCTCCACGACGCGGTCGACGTGATCGGTCGTCATCTCCACAATGTAGGCGACATCTTGACATTGAGATAACTCGCAGTATGTTTATCTCAACGTTGAGATAAGGGAGTCGTCAGTGGCGATCGGTGCACCGCGTGGGTGGGTGGCTGGGCGTGGGCTGGGAGTCGCGGCCGTGGTAGCCGCGTTTGTGGGACTGTCGCTCGGCTCGACCCTGGCGAAGTCGTCGGGTTCGCCAGGTGTCGTGGTGGCCTTCTGGCGCTTCCTCATCGCCGCGGTGCTGTGGCACGCATGGATCGCGATCCGTGGCGTGCGCACGGGCTCGGCTCGGGCCGTCGATGCCCGGGCGTGGCGGGCGGCCGCCGGGCCCGGGATCGTGTTCGGAATCAACCTGGCGTGCTTCTTCTCCGGCGCCACCCGCACACCGATCGCCCACGCCGAGTTCATCAGCGCCTTGACGCCGGTGGTGCTGATCCCCGTGGCCGCCGTCGTGTTGAAGGAGCGCGTCCAACGGGTTGCCGTCGCCGGCGGCGCCGTCGCCCTCGCCGGCGTGATGCTCATCCTCGGCCAAACGTCGTCCGAGGCCACGTCGTTGGACGGCGACGTACTCGTCGTGGGCGCCGTCGTGGCGTGGGTCGTCTATCTGATGACGGCCAAGTCGGCGCGGGCCCGTCTCGATACGGCGGCCTTCATGGCCGTGATGACGACGGCCGCGTGTCTGACGGCCCTCGTCATCGCCCTCGTGGCCGACCCCGGCGCCCTCGTCGCCCTCACGGCGACCGGGTGGGCCGTGGTGGCCCTCCTCGCCGTCACGGCCGGCACGATCTCCCACGGATTGCTGACATGGGCCCAGTCGCGCGTCGCCGTCGGCACGATCTCGATGTTGCAGTTGGCGCAGCCGGGCCTCGGCGTCTTGTGGGCGGCCACGTTGCTCGGGGAGGCGGTCACACCGGTGCAGGTGCTCGGCATGATGATCGTGCTCGGTGCCGTGGGCGCCGTCGCTTGGCAGACGGCTCGACCGACGCCGCCGCGGCCGCCCGCCATCGACGTGGAGCCAGCCGTGACAGGATGACGGCGTGGACGGCGTCCATGACATGGGAGGAATGCACGGGTTCGGTCCCGTGCCCATCGAGGTCGACGAGCCCGTGTATCACGAGGCGTGGGAAGGGCGGGTCGCCGCCATCACCCGCCGGATGGTGGCCAACAGCACGGTCGACCGCTTCCGCTACACGATCGAGCAGATGCCACCGGCCGACTACCTCGCGTCGCGGTATTACGAGCGATGGCTGTGGGCCGCCGAGCGGCTCGCCGACGAGCCCGACATCATCGAGGGCATGGCGGCACCGCCCACGCCGTCGCCCGAGGGGGAGCCGGCTTCGGCGCCGCGCTTCGCGGCGGGCCAGCGCGTGCGGGTCGGCAACCCGGTGACGGCCGGCCACACTCGAGTGCCGCGCTACATCCGCACGCGTCAGGGCACCGTGGTGAGCGGCTCGGGGGTATGGCCCCACCCGACCGAGTCGGCGGCCACCGGCCGGTACGGGGCGACCGAGCACGTGTACGCGGTGGCCTTCGACGGGCGGGATCTCTTCGGACCCGGAGCCGACCACGTGGTCGTGGTCGACGTGTGGGAGCGCGACCTCGAGGAGGCGTCATGACGCAGCTGACCCCTGAGCAGCGGGCCGAGGTGCTCGAGCGGCATCTGCACGAGCACGGGCACATCGACCCGGACCGCATCGACGACGCGGTGGCGGCTCGCGAGCGGGGCGACGGTCCGAGCTCGGCCCTCGGCGCCCGCATCGTGGCTCGGGCGTGGACC
The DNA here is from genome assembly GCA_036406775.1 of Acidimicrobiales bacterium. Lineage (GTDB taxonomy): Bacteria > Actinomycetota > Acidimicrobiia > Acidimicrobiales > Ilumatobacteraceae > DASXAI01. The sequence continues at coordinate 2,875 of DASXAI010000426.1, read as the reverse complement.
GATCCCGACTTCAAGGCCCGGCTCCTCGCCGACGGCACGGCGACGGTGTCCGAACTGGCCCGCCAGACCACACCCATCTCGGTGCTGGAGGACACGCCCGAGCGCCATCACGTCATCGTGTGCACCCTGTGCTCGTGCTATCCGGGCGGCGTCCTCGGCGATCCGCCCACTTGGTACAAGTCGTTCGAGTACCGCAGCCGTGTCGTGCGCGAGCCCCGCGCCGTCCTGGCCGAGTTCGGCATGGACGTCGACGACGATGTCGAACTCCGGGTCGTCGACTCGACGTCGGAGCAGCGCTTCCTCGTCCTGCCGCTGCGGCCCGAGGGCACCGACGGCTGGACCGCCGAACAACTCGCCGCCCTCGTCACTCGTGACTCGATGATCGGCACCGGCCGCCCGCTCGCGCCCTGATCCCTCCGCCGAAGTGACGGAAATGCACGCCACACGTGCAAAACCGTCACATCGGCGATGAGAGGCGGGGGTCAGCGGTCGACGAAGTAGCCGTACGGGCTCGGCGGCGTCTGCTCGGCACGCGGTCCTTCGTAGAACTGGCCGTAGAGCCGTGCCGCCAGTTCACCTCGGCTGGCGACGTCGGCCTTGCGGTACACCTGGCGGAGATGGTCACCCACCGTGTGGTCGCTCACCGCGAGGCGGCGGGCGATCTGGCGCCGTGAGCTCCCGGCCAACAGCAGCTCGGTCACCACGCGCTCGCGGGCGGTGAAGCCGATCGACTGCATGATGAGCGGCGCCAGCTCGATGGGCCGGGGTCGTTCGACGACGACGGCCACGCCGCCGTCGCCGCCCTTGGCCGGCGCCCCATGGAGCGTGATCGGGCCGCCGGGGCCGGTGGCGACCACCGCCGTCGAGCCGTTGATCCGTGTCGACGCCGCCAGGCTCGTGAGCACGGTGGCGACCTGGTGCTCGTCGAGCGATGCCAGCAGTGCCTCGGCCGCGGGCGAGCTCACGGTGACGGCGTCGCTGTCATCGAGCACCATGGCGCCGGGCGGTGAGGCCACGCGATCGGAGTCGCAGATCAACCGCAGCATGGCGCGGCGCAGGCCGGCGGCGACCGTTGGCGCGCACTCACTCGCCAGCTCCACGTCTTCGGCCTCGAACCGCTCGAGGTCCGACCGGTAGAAGATCACCGTGCCCCATCGGTGCCCGTCGACGCCGAGCAGCAGGCGCAGCTCGTCGTGGATGCCGAGCGGCGTCAGCAACTCCCGGTAGCGAGTCAGCCCCATCGGTTCACCGACGCCGAGCCGCAGCCCCGCCGCCACACGGCCCGTGCGGGCCAGGTGCCAGAACGTGTTCGGCTCGTCATCACGCCACTCGAGCTCGAACAGCCGCCGCTCCCGATCGAGGACGTTCTGCGGCGGTGGTCCGGCCCCGTGGTCGAGCGCACCGAACAGGATGCAGCTCGTGCTCAACATGGTGGTCGGGTCGATCGTGCCCCACGCCGCCGCTTGCGCGCCGAGCGCGGGCCGAAGCACGCGGTCCGCGGCCGCCACGGTCTCGTACAGCGACTGCGCCTCCGCCAGGGCGTGGCTGAGCGCCTCGCGTGTCTGGCGGGTGCGGGTCGGCACCAGATGATCGTACGCAGCCGGGACCGGCGCATCCCGCGAACCGGGGATGTCACGCGCCCGGCCGGGCGGCGCACCATCGGCGCCATGAACACTGTCATCTCCACTACCGCCGCCCGTGTCGTGCCTCCCGGCGCCGGGCTCGTGGCCCGCACGTCCCATCCGGCCTTCCCCGACGTGGAAGTGAAGTTCACCGGCGGCGGCGTCGGGTTCTCGATGATCGAGTACGCCGTACCGGCTCGCTTCGCCCCGCCGCCGAACCTTCATCGTCACACCCGCGAAAACGCCGTCATCTACGTGCTCGAGGGCGAGCTCCACTACTGGTTCTAACGCGAGCAACGAGTCGGCCGAGGATGCGAATTCCGCATCACCGGCCGACTCGTTCCCGGCCGTCAGGCGTCAGTCGGCGTGTACCAGCCGTCGAGATCGGCGACGAGCTGGGTGCCCTCGAAGGCGAAGAAGCACACGTTGCCGTCCACGCCGATCCGGGCCTTCACGAGGTTCGAGCGGTCGATCCCCCGCACGAAGTTGAGATTCGACACGAACGGCACCGGCCGGCCGCACGGATAGACGGCGACGAACCCCGGGCCCTGGGTCTCGGTCACGGTCACGTTCAGGAGCACGGCGCGGGCGTCATCGGGCACGCCGTTGGCGCCGGCGACGTGGAGCACGAAGACGCCGCCGCGGCCGAGTGGTCCGGCGTGGTGGCCGGCGACCCCGGTGCCGTCACGCGTGTCGAGCACCCGCACGGGTTCGGTGGCGGTGAAGTCCACGCCGGGCCCGGGGGAGAAGTAGCCCTGTACGTCGGCCACGACGTTCGTGCCCACGCTGGCGAAGATGCACACCTGGCCGGCCCCGTCGACTCGCACCGTGACGAGGTTGGCAACCGTTGTCTGCGATGGATCGACGTTGATGTTGGATGACAACGGTCGCGGCCGGTCGCACGGGAAGACGGTGAGGTAGCCGGGACCCGCCGCGTCGGCCACCGTCATGTTGAGCGTGACGGCCCGGGCCGAACCGTCGGCGGGCACACCGCCCGCTCCGTCCACCTCGAGCGGTAACACCTCGCCGGCGGCGAGAGGCCCAGGCACGCGCCCGCCGAGGCCGGTGCCGTCGCGCGTGTCGAGGATGCGCGCCGGATCGAGCGGGTGGTAGTGGAAGCCCGGCACGGCGGCGAAGTCGTCCGCGTACCAGCCGAACAGGTCGGCGACGATCTGTACCTGCGAGAACGCGAAGAAGCACACCTTGCCGCCGTCGCCCACCTTCACGGTCACCTGGTTGGCGACGTTGACGCC